>JASHUF010000221.1 GCA_030040175.1 Acidobacteriaceae bacterium | reverse complement strand
ATTGGTGCCACTCATTGCGTTCCCGATCCGGATTGGAATGATCCTCATGTTCCTATGGCTTTGGTGGGTCTATCGCCCCACGCGTAACTCGCCGCCCTCGCCGCCGAATGGGAAGAGCTGATGACGCAGCTGGAGGAACGGGCTGCGGCGGGATAATGCAAGCGGGGCGCGGTTACTCGGATCGCGTGGCGGACTGGACGCGATTGAAAAAATCCGCATTCATGGCCTGATCCATTTTCCTTTTCAAGCGGCGGATGGACTTGATGAGCACAAGCTCCATGAGCAGATTCACGATGGAGCCGATGAGGAGGGGCAATCTTGGACCCTGGCGGGCATGCCAGAGGCCGGCCAGAAGCCCCATCCCGTAGAAGACCACAAAGATCTGGAGCAAGAGGATGCGCCGGCGGAGTTTTCTGCGCGTCGCCTTGTCGAGGACGAGGTCGTCCGGAGCGGAAGAGATGGGAAATCTTTCCTTCGCGCTTCTCAGGATGAAGACCACCGCCACGGCCACGGCAAGGGCCACGAACGCAACCGCCCAGATCAGCGCCGAGGGCGGAAGGTAGCCGCGCGCGCTGGCCAGCGTAACGACTACAAAAACAGCCAAACCGGCGAAGACGAGCAGGGAGAAGCGGCGGGTGATATACCGCTCCCTCCGGAAATAGTCGGCAATCTCGCCCATGATCCCGCGGCCCTCTTTCCCCGATTGCAAACATGCTACACCGCGGATGGCTGCGCAAGGCAGGGTACGAACGTGCAGGCGGAATCGCCGGCATTAACCCGGTCGGTACGGCTCGTGCATAATCGAATCACGATGGCACTTTTGTGGAATCCCGAGAGCTGGTCGCAAAGGCTGGCCGAACTGGAGGCGCAATCCGGCGAATTGAAGGAGGCGCCGCTCCGGCGCGATGTGCGCTCGCTGGGCATGCTGCTGGGCGTGGTGTTGCGCGAGCAGGCCGGCAATGAGCTGTTTGCGCAGGTGGAGGCGCTGCGGCAGGGCACCATCCGGCGGCGCGACGCGGAAGCGCGCGGACAGGCAGACGAGGCGGCGCGGCACGCCGCGGCGGCGCTGGAGATGGTCCATGCGCTGCCGGTGGAGCGCGCCCTCCTGCTCTCGCGCGCGTTCGCCTTTTATTTCGAGCTCATCAATCTGGCAGAGACCAACCATCGCAAGCGCCGGCGCGTGGCGCTCCAGTTGAGCGGCCAGGCGGGAAGGCAGAGGGGTTCGCTCGAAGGCACGCTCTCCGAGATGCGCCGCGTGGGCATCGGCGCGGAGGAGGCGCTCGATTGGCTGCGGCGCGTGCTGGTAATCCCGGTTTTCACGGCGCACCCGACTGAGGCCGCGCGGCGCACGGTGATGTTCAAGCGGCGCCGGATCGGCGAGTTTCTGGAGAAGCTCGACCGCATTCCCATCCCCGTACAGGAGTTGGCGCGGCTGGAACAGCTGGTGCTGGCCGAGATCACCAGCCTGTGGCAAACCGACGAGGTGCGTTCGCAGCGGCCGACGGTCTATGACGAGATCAAGATGGGCCTCGACTATTACGAGGTCTCCATCTTCGAGACCCTCCCCGGCCTCTATCGCGAAATCTCCGAGGCGCTCAAGGCTGCCTATGGGCTGGAGATCGAGGTGCATGAGCTGCCGGTGGTGCTGCGCTTCGGCTCCTGGATCGGCGGCGACCGGGACGGCAATCCCTTTGTTACGCCCGAGGTGACGCGCGCGGCCATTCAGCTTGCACGCACGCATTTACTGCGCTATTACCGGCGGCAGCTGGACCGGATCATCGACCTGCTGACTACAAGCGCGCAGCAGCGGCCGGTCAGCCAGGCGCTTCTTGAGCGGCTGCATGCGTACATGGCGCAGGTGCGCTCGCCGGAGACGCAGATCTTCGGCGCGCAGTTCGAGTTCGAGTATTACCGCCGCTTTGTCCTCTGCCTGAAGGCGCGGGTGCAACGCACGATGGAGCAGACCGGCCACGGCCGCGAGGGGCTTCCGGCCATGGCGCATGGAGCCGCGGAGCTGCCGGACAAGCTTGCCGCAGCGCTGCCCGCCTATGCGTCGGTGGCGGAGTTCCTCGACGACCTGGAGACCTTGCGCGCCTCGCTGGCCGCAAACCAGGGGCTGCGCATCGCGCGCACGCTCATCGATCCGCTGATTCTCGAGGTGCGCACCTTCGGGCTGCATCTGCATACGCTCGACATCCGCCAGCACGCGCGCGTGCATGAGGCTGCGCTCAAGGAGGCGATCTCGGATACGGCAGCCGCCTCGCTGCCCGCAGGCCTCTCCACGCAGACCTCGAGCGCTCTCGAAACCTTTCGCGCGATTGCCGAGATGAAGGCGGGCTGCTCGCCGGAAGCGATTCGGCAATATGTGATCAGCGGCGCCACCAATGTGGAGGATGTTCTGGCCGTGGTCCGCCTGGCGCGGCTGGGCGGAGTGAAGGTGGAGGGTGCGGGGTGCCTGCCGGAGGCCGGATGCGATCCGGGGCTTCCACCCCAGCGACAAGGACCTGTCGCCGGGGACCCCGGTCTTCCACCCCAGCGACAAGGACCTGTCGCCGGGGACCCCGGTTTTCCACCCCAGCGACAAGGACCTGTCGCCGGGGACCCCGGTCTTCCACCCCAGCGACAAGGACCTGTCGCCGGGGACCCCGGTCTTATGCCGGTTCCGCTTTTCGAGTCGATCGAGGACCTGCGCAACGCGCCCAACGTATGCCGGGAGCTGTGGGCGCGGCCCGATTACCGCAAGCTGCTGGCCTCCTGGGGCAACTGGCAGGAAGTGATGCTCGGCTACAGCGATTCCAATAAAGACGGCGGCATGCTGACCTCGACCTGGGAGATCTTTCGCGCCCACCGCGATCTGCACGTGGCCGCGCGCGAGGCCGGGATCAGGCTGCGGCTGTTTCACGGCCGCGGCGGCACCGTGGGCCGCGGCGGAGGGCCCACGCACCGCGCCATCTTCGCGCAGCCGATCGACTCCTTCGACGGGCAACTGCGCATCACCGAGCAGGGTGAGGTGCTGAACTTCAAGTATGCCGACGAGGTGCTGGCCGAGCGCAACCTGGAGCTGATGATCGCAGCCTCGCTCGATGCCCTGGCGCGGCCGAATGCGCGCGACCCGGAGGGCCATTTTACCGGCGTGCTGAGACGCGAGTGGGAGGCGGCGCTCGACGAGCTCTCGAATCTGTCCTTCGGTTTTTATCGCAAGCACATTCTCGACGATCCTGGGGTGGTGACCTACTTCGAGCAGTCCACGCCCGTGGGCGAGCTCGAGAATGCGAAGATCGGTTCGCGGCCGGCGCGGCGCAATGCGTCGCTCCGGCTGGCCGACCTGCGCGCCATTCCCTGGGTCTTCGGATGGACGCAGTCGCGGCTGCTGGTGCCGGCATGGTTTGGCGTGGGCTATGCCATCGAGCGCTATCTGGCCGAGTCCGGCGCGGGCTCCGGCGCCGGCCTCGCGCTGTTGCAGACCATGGCGCGCGAGTTTCCCCTGTTCATCGATCTGCTGCGCAACGTGGAAATGGCGCTGGGCAAGGCCGACCTGGGCACGGCGCGGCTCTATTCTTCGCTGGTCGGCGATGCGGCGTTGCGCGAGCGCGTGTACGACCTGTTCGAAGCCGAGTTTCACCGCACGGTGCGCGCCGTGCTCGCCATCACGCGGCAGACGGAGCTGCTCGAGAGCAACCGCATGCTGGCGCACTCGATCAGGCTGCGCAATCCCTACGTCGATCCCATGCACCTGATCCAGGTGGATATGCTGCGCCGCAAGCGCGCGGGCGAGGATACGCCCGAGGTGAACCGGGCCATTGCGGCCACGATCAGCGGAATCTCGGCGGGTTTGAGAAACACCGGGTGAAGTTGCCCGGGCCCGTCTAGGGGTTCCGCTGGTCGGCAGTCACCGTGGCTCCTCCGCGGCGAAAGACGAAGTGCAATTCCCAGACACCGGGCGCGCCCTCGCCCGGCGCAAACTGCCATCCCTGAGCGGCCTCGACCGCAACCCGGTTGAAATAACGGCTGGCATTGGGGGATTCGGAGACCGCACCGGAAACGGCGCCGCCGGCATCCACCTGCACGCGCACGTTAATGAGCACTTTGCCGCGGACGGTGGCAAGGGCGTCGGGCAGGACGCTGGGCATGACGCGGCGGACGATGGCGCCGCCGGCGGGGGCGGGCACATGGCCGGCCGCCGGCGGCTCCGCCGGTTGAGCCGGCCGCGCCGCCGAGGGCTTTTCGGCAACCGCGGACTGAGCCGATGCGGCTTCCGATCGAACGCGGGAAGAAGCGGTCACGGGCGCAGGTGACGGCGCCGGCGTTGGCGGCTCCGCCGGCACCGATACCGGTCCCGCCACCGGCGCGGGTGACGGGGACTGGCCGCTGTGCAGGATGAGGGCCGTCACGGCGATGCCGAGCAAGACGGCTGCGGCGATCCAGGCCGGGGCCCAGCGGCTGGAGGGAGCGGATGTTGGAGTGAAGTCAGGATCGAGAGCTGCCGGTGCACCCTCCACCGGCGCAATTCCTTCGAGCCGGTCCTTGATCTCAGCCAGAGTGAGCCGCGAAGCCGCGTCCAGGCGCAGGCAACCGCGGACGATTTCTTCAAAGGGTTCTGCGAGCGCGGGCCGCACGACGGGTTCGAAGCCCGAATCGCGCTCCCAGGCCGGTGTGCGCTGGGTAAGAGCGGCGACCACCAGCATTCCCAGCGACCAGACGTCGGCGGCCGGCGAGACGACCCCTCGGCTGAGCTCGGGCGCGTCGTAGGCTCCGGGCACGAGCGCGAGCGTGGCGGCCTTTCCCGATGCGATCGGCGCCGAATCCGCGGAGAGCTTGAGATTGTCAGCAACGACAAGAATATTCGAGGGCTTGAGACGCCCATGCACGTAGCCGTGGCTATGCAGGCAGGCGAGCGCGTCGAGAACAGGCCCGAGCATCTCTTTGGTTTCGTCCGGGGTGAGAGGACGGCCGAGGAGCACATCGGCGAGAACTTCGTCGGCGAATTCGGTGACGGCGTAGATCACTTCGCCGCCGGGTTCCCCTTCGAGCGTCGACCGCCCGGTGTGAAGCACGCGCAGAAGGTGGGGGTGGTCGATGCGGGCAGCCGCAGTCCAGCCGGCCACGCGGGCGTCCGCGCCCGGGCTGCCGGCGGGAACCAGCTTGATGGCGGCCTTGCCGGCGCCTGCTCCAACGGTTGCGGTGAGATAGACGCTGCCTTCCGCTGTGCCTCCCAGCCAGCGGAAAAGGCTGAATCGCGAGTCGACGACGCGCCCTTCCCGGTCAGCGAGATTCGCCGTGGTTTGCATGGCTACCGTCCCTTTTGAGCATCGGGGGAAAAGAATTCAGGGCAACCGAGGTGGGGCAGGCCGGCAACGCCTCCATTCTAAGCCAGAAGGCAGGCGGACCGGCGGAGAACCTTCCCCCGCAGGGACAGGGGCTCGAACGGATGCGTACCCGGATCGCTTGCCATAAGCCACGCCGGCGATCTACCCTTTTGCCATGCGTCGATGTCGCTGACACCGCCCGGGCAAAAAAGCTCCGATGCCGCGGCGCGCCTGGAGCGCGCGGTTTCTCCGGTCTGACGAGCTGCACCGTCACCGCCAATCTAGTCCAAGGCCAATCTAGTCCAAGAAAGACTCCGGGCGCTTTTCCCGGAAGAGGAGACCTCCTATGGCGCGCATTGCCGCGAACGTGACTGAATTAATCGGCGGAACTCCGCTGGTGCGTTTGAACCGTGTGGCCGCGGGATTGCCTGCGACCGTGGTGGCCAAGCTCGAAAGCCGGAATCCCGCATCGAGCGTGAAGGACCGCATCGGCTTCGCTATGATCGACGCCGCGGAGAAGGCGGGCAAGATTGCGCCGGGCAAGCACGTGCTCATCGAGCCCACGAGCGGCAACACCGGCATTGCGCTGGCGTTTGTGGCCGCGGTGAAAGGCTACAGGCTCATTCTTACCATGCCGGAGACCATGAGCCTGGAGCGGCGCGTGACGCTGCTGGCCTATGGCGCGGAGATCGTGCTCACGCCGGGGCCGGGCGGGATGAAGGGCGCCATCGCCAAGGCCAACGAGATTCTGGAGAAGACGCCGAACGGGTACATCCTGCAGCAGTTCGACAACCCGGCTAATCCGGCGATCCATCTGGCGACCACCGGCCCGGAGATCTGGGACGACAC
>JASHUF010000220.1 GCA_030040175.1 Acidobacteriaceae bacterium | reverse complement strand
CAAAGGCGCGCTCATGCTCAACACCCTCCGTAGCGTCATCGATGACGACCCCAAATGGTTCGCACTCCTGCATGGCTTCTACCAGCGCTTCAAGTACCAGAACATCCTCACCGAAGACGTGATCGCCTACTTCAACCAGCAGACGGGCATGAATCTGACGCCCATCTTCGACCAGTACCTGCGCCACACGAGCATTCCGCGCCTCGAGCTCTTGTTCGGCGAAGCGCCGGGGATGGTAATGTACAAGTGGGACGCCGATGAGGACGATTTCGCCATGCCCGTGCGCGTGGGCACGCCCGCTCACTGGCAGATCATCCATCCGACAACCAAATGGCAGTGGATGCAATCGCCGCTTTCAAAAGACGATTTTCAGGTGGCCACGGATCTGTATTACGTGGATGTGAACAAGCAGTAGGTAGCCTCAACGGCGTTCGCCGGGGAGCATCTTCCCTGTCGCCGGTCAAGCGTCCGCAGTGCCGATCCCCGCCGATCATGCTTCGTTGTTTGCATTGGCCGATTTGGCGCCCCATGGCCCGGCTTTGGCGGGCCGGAGATGCCGTGGCCGTGGGGTTCAGCTTCCCACCGGTCGTTCATCTTCTTGACCCGCCAGCGGCAGCGTGAAATGGAATGTCGCGCCGCGTCCTTCGTTGCCGTTGGCCCATATCCGCCCGTGATGGGACTCGATGATCGACTTGCTTATAGCCAGGCCCATGCCGCTTCCTTGCATTTTCGTTGTAAAGAACGCCTGAAATATCTGGTCGTCCTTACCCGGCGGCAGCCCGGGCCCGGTGTCGATTACGGAGATCTGGATTACGTCCTGCGCGCCCGATTCCGATTTGACCGTCAGCACGCCGCCGGTATCGCTCATCGCCTCGATGGCATTCAACAGCAGGTTCATGAGCACCTGCCGAAGCTGCACTTGATCTACCATCGCCGCCGGAAGATCGTCTTCGAGATCGGTGCGGATTGATACCGCGTGCCCATTGGCTTCGCTCCGCAGCAATTCGACCATTTCGGCAATCACGCTATTCACTGCGACCGGCTCTCGCCGGGGAGGGACCTTTTTGTAGAGCAACCGCAGGCGTTCGATGATCGTTGCCGCACGGTTGCCGTCCTGGACGATGGCCGAAACACTCTGACTCGCGTTGGCGATGTCCGGCGGGTCGCGCTGAAGCCATCGCAAAGCTACTTGGCCATTCAAGGTAGTCGCCGAGATCGGCTGCAGGAGCTCGTGTGTGATGGAGGCCACCAGTTCTCCCATCGTGCTGACCCGGCTCACATGGGCAAGATCCGCCCGGAGCTGTTCAGCCTGCTTGCGGTCCTCAATATCCGTTGCCGCGCCGCACCACTTCAAAACCTTCCCTCGGTTATCCCGCAGCGGCACGGCGCGCATCAGAAAGCAGCGAAATGTTTCGTCCGCGGCGCGATGAAGGCGAACTTCGTACTCGAGAGGTTCCCCCAAAGCCAGTGACGCACGCCATTTGTTGACAACTCGACCGAGATCGTCGGGATGAACCGCAGCCTGCCAGCCTGATTCCGACGTCTGCTCCAGCGTCAATCCCGTGAATTCAACCCAACGCCGGTTGACAAACGTGCAATAGCCGTCGGGCCGAGTGACAAACGCCATCGCCGGCATCGTTTCGATCGCTTCGCGAAATCTCCTTTCCGCGCCCGCCAAAAGCACGATGCGTTGGAGAAAGTAGGCGGCCACGATCCCTGCCGAGGCCAGCGTAGCCGCGAGCAAAAACCACCATGTCTGCCAGAACTCGGGCCGGCCGTTGACCATCGCGACCGCAACTACGCCGTGACCGGGAGACGGCAAAGAGTCAACGCTCGAGGGAGGCTGGTAATTCGCATCCACGAGAATGGCCGCGTACTGTGTGCCGAAATGTGTTCTATTTCGCCACTTTGAGCCCGGCTGGATGATCGTAAAGGGCTGATCGACGAGTGGCTGCACGTACCAGGCGCCCCAATGCGCGAATAAGACGATGCGTTGACCAGGACGGGCCCGGATCACTCGGCCTTCGATGGTGTCCGTTCGATCCGGGCCGCCCTCGCCTGCGCGCGGGACTCGAGTGAATTTGATGACCGGTCCGGATTGATCCTGACACGCGAACGTCGCACACGACAGCAGGAAAACGCAGACAACCCATCCGGCTCGCCACGTCTGTCGAGCCACGGTGCGCGGCTCGCTGCAACGCGGTCGAACTACTGAGTTCATCTCTTCCACCGTCCGAGATCGTAAATTTGCTGCCATCTGGATTTCCCTGAATCCCTTGGCCTGCCTCATCGGCGGCTGCGGTGTGCAAATGCTGGCCGGTGTAGAGAACCCCAGGTTCAACTCGCTCGATCAAATCAGTGGCCCAGGCTCCATCCAACCTGTGGCCGAGCTTCGAGCAGAGACGCTAATCGGTCGGCGTGGCTAAAGCGATTCCTGAGTTGCCGTCTTCCCCAGTCGGCGGTCTCAAGCCGAGGCGACCAACCCGGGGTGGGAGCAACCCGAGGTTCTCACGAACAGGCGTTCGTGGAGTGGGGCCGACAGGGAGCCGTCGACACAGCACGGCTGTTCAAAGGATACAGTGCCGCAGGAATCGCCGTAGCCATTCACGCCGAGCTTCATCAGCCTCGATCGCATCTTCGCTCTCAAACCGTTTCGGCTCAATGGGTGCGTTCACAGCTTTGATGCCACTTGCTGTTAACAGGGTAGAACCTTTATCCGCGGAACAGGGGCGGTTCGCCGGTTATCCGGAGATTATTTTTTCCGCGATCTGCCACGAATCTTGAGGAAACGGGCCGGCGCACCGCCAGTCTCCTGCCCTGTGCCATGCGCTATAAACTTCTTTACGGGCAGCCGGAACGCGCCCGCGGAATCGGAGAAAGGCGATGGGCACTCAAATCAAGTTCGGCACCTCGGGCTGGCGCGCCATTGTGGCCGACGAGTTTACCGTCGCCAATATCCGCCTGGCGGTTGCGGGGATTGCCGTCTATGTAAAATCTCTCCCCGCGCCGCACCGCGTTTTGGTCGGCCGCGATCCCCGCTTCCTGGGCGAATCCTTCGTGGCCGAGGCGGCGCGCGTGCTCGCCGCAGCCGGCGTCGCGCCCATCGTGATCCCCGAGCCCGCGCCCACGCCGGCCATCGCCTACGCGGTACGCACGCTCAAGACTTCGGGCGCCATCAACTTCACCGCCTCGCACAATCCGCCCGAGTACAACGGCATCAAGTACTCCACCCCCGATGGCGCGCCGGCTCTGCCCGAGGTGACGAAGCAGATCGAAGCCGCCATCGCCAACATCGCCGCTAACGACGCTTCCTCTGGCGCCAGTGCAAAACCAGAACCCCGCGAAGCGGTCGAAACCGCCGACGTCAAGCCCGCGTTCCTCAAACGGCTGGCAGAGCTGGTCGATCTCAAGGCCATCGCCAGGTCACGCATCAAGGTGGTCTACGATCCTTTCTGGGGCGCCGGGCGCGGCTACGCGTCCGATCTGCTGCGCGCGGCCGGCGTCCCCGTCGAAACCGTGCACGATACCCGCGATGTTCTCTTCGGCGGCCACGCGCCCGAACCGGACGATCCCCTGCTCGGCGACGCGAAGAAAAAGATGACGGAGACCGGCGCGGCCATCGGCATTGCCACCGATGGCGATGCCGACCGCTTCGGCATCGTCGACGCCGGCGGCACCTTCCTGCAGCCCAATTACGTCATCGCCCTCCTCTTCGATTACCTGGTGGAGACGCGCGGCTGGCGCAACGGCGTGGCCAAGAGCGTGGCCACCACCAACCTGGTCAACGCACTCGCCGAGCGCCACAAGGTTCCGCTCTATGAAACGCCCGTCGGCTTCAAATATATCGGCGAGCTCATCCTCGAAGACAAGATCGCCATCGGCGGCGAAGAGTCGGCGGGCTTGACCATTCGCGGCCACGTTCCGGAAAAAGACGGCATCCTCGCCGGGCTGCTGATGGCGGAGATGGTGGCCGTGCGCGGCAAAAGCCTGGGCGAGCAACTCCGCGAGCTATTTGGCAAGGTTGGTTCCTATTATCCCGTTCGCGAGAACTTCCGCTTGACCCCGGAGGTGAAAGCCCGGTTCACTGAGAAGTTGAAGGCCGACCCCACGGAGCTGAGCGGGCGCAAAGTCGCCGAGATCGTGCGCACCGACGGGCTCAAGCTCATCTTCGACGATGGCTCCTGGGTCTGCTACCGGCTCTCCGGCACTGAGCCGGTGGTGCGGGCCTATACGGAGGCGCGCAGCGAGCACGATAGGGAAGCGCTCCAGGCCGCGGCCGAAAAGTTTGTCTTGAGCTAGGCTGTATCGACATATAGGCAGGCGGAAAATAGAGGGTTTGTCATCCTGAGCGACCGGGCGCAAGCGCGAGGGAGTCGAAGGATCTGCGGTTGCTTTTCGTTCTTAGGCCGCGTACGGCGCCTAATTTCCGAGCATTTTTGCCGGGTCTATATGTCGATACGTCCTAGTCGCGATGCCGCTCCCGGAGGGAGCGCAGAAGTTAGCCCGGGTCAAGCTCGAGTAAGCCCGAGCGAAGTCGAGGGCGCAGTCCTGGGAAGGAAATTCTACAGGACTCCTTAGCCCTGTAGGGGCTAACGCATTTTCTGAGTAGCTGTATCCCGAAGACGGAAGGCAGAGTCGACGCGACCAACAGGGAGCGGCGACCTTACGAGGAAATGAAAAGGACACAGTAATTCAGAAAATGCCGTAGAGAACACGACGCGCAGAAATAACAAATCATGCCAACAGAGAATCTCCAAACCGAACCGGCCGCGAAAAAGCCTTCCTTCCTGCGGGACAGGCTGATAACCAAGATGCAGCATGGCTGGCGTCCGGCCGGCACCGTGCTCGCGGTGCTGCTTGCCCTTCTGCTCACCTGGCACGTGATCGACGGCAAGCACGGGCTCTCCGCGTGGGAGCACGAGCGCGCCCAGGACCGGGCGCTCAAAAAGGAGATCCAGCGCCTCGAGCAGGAGAATGCCGGCCTGCAGCAGCAGATCCAGCGGCTGCAATCCGATCCCGACGCCATTGAGCGTGAAGCCCGCGAAAAGCTGCATTATGCCAGGCCCGGCGACGTGATCTACACCCTGCCCGACGCGCCGGCGAACGCAAACAGGTAGAGCCAACCCCCGAGCCCGGAATGCGCATCCGGGCCCCATTTCTGTGCGCGGGCTCGCCGGGCGCGGGGTCCGCCTTCACTTCAACGCGTTCACGGCTGCCAGTTCCCGCTGTGCAATCTCGCGCGGCAGCGGCGCGTAGCCCAGCGATGCGCACTCCTTCTGGCCCGCGGTCAGCATCCAGGCGAGCAGCGCCGCGATGGCAGATTTCTTCTGCGCACTGAGGCCCTCGTCGGGAACCAGCAGAAACGTAAATGT
>JASHUF010000219.1 GCA_030040175.1 Acidobacteriaceae bacterium | reverse complement strand
CGGTATGGACGCATCGCCCGAAGGAACCGGCCCGGCGGGTTTATAGTGCGCGGTATAAGTCGCAGAGGTGCTCGTCGTAGACGAGGGAGTCGTGGTGCTGGTGAGACTGCACGCGGGATTGCACTGCCAATCCACTCCCGAGTTGCTGAAATCGTAAGAAACGGTAGCAGCCAGCGCCGTCTCTCCACTCACTTGCACCGCGCCCGGCGTGGCTGTCAGGCTCACGCTGATGGGAGGGGGCGGTGCAATGGTGAAGTTGACGGTCGCGCTCTTGGTGGGATCCGCCACGGAAACTGCAGTCTCCGCCACCTGCAGTGTCGTGGTTCCCGATGGAAGCGAAGAAGGTGGGGTGTACACAGCCGTGCAAACGGTGGTGTTTGAACTTGCAGGTTGATTGGTCACGCAGGCTCCCGGCGTCACCTGGCCGCAGTCCGAAGCAGCGCACGACGGTGTTCCCCACGAAACGCCTTGACCCAGCGCATCCCATGCAACCGCAGCAGTCAACGTCGCGCTGACTCCCATCGGCACCACGTTCGGTGCAATGGTTGCCGTGACCGAAATCGGCATCACCTGGATGGTCGCGGTGACCGAACTCTGAGGGCTATCGATCGAAGACGCCGTGACAGTCACCGTACCGCCGGAAGGAATGGCCGACGGCGCGGAGAAAACCGTAACGGCCGCAGCTCCGCCGCTCGGAGTGGCCGCGGGGTTGAATGAGCCGCATGCACTGCCGCCGCAACTTACAGACCACTTCACGCCCGCGTAAGTCGGATCATTGCTGACCGTTGCCGCAAGCTGCGCCGTTCCGGCGGCCGCCATGGCCGACGGGGGCAGAAATCCCTGTGTGAATTGAATGGAGACGGGTTCCGGCACGATGGTAAGCGTGATACTCGCAGACTGGGACGGATCACCGGTAGCGGTTGCCGTTAGCGTTACAGTATTGCCGACTGGAATATAAGGCGGGGCCAAATAAACCATATTGATGTTACTGCCCACGTGCACAGGAGTGATGGTTCCACAGGGATCGGGGTTAGAGGTGGTAACCATGCTGCCCCCGCAGAGCAGACTCCAGTCAACTCCCAGACCCGCAGTGTTTCCATTGACGGCCACACTGACATCCACGGAGTTGCTCACCACGACCGAGCTCACTTGTCCTGCCACGGTTCCACTCGGATCGGTCACGGAGATCCCGCCTAAAGCCGGTCTGGTGACGGAACATCCGGTAGGCGCGAGTGCGACGAGGAGGAGGACGAAAAAAGCCGCGACCGGCTGCAATCTGCCGCAGACGGTCAAGCTTTCTGAGGGCTGCTTCTCGTTGTTGCCCGGCATCCTCATTTCCCCTGCGTTGATTTCCCTGAAGGCAATTTGCATCCTCGAAACAGCGCTCGACACTCCCCGGTGTACTGCGCAACCGGCAATGGCATTCGCCCGGAAGCGCCGACCCTACGAATTTGCGGTCCGCAGGTACGATGGTGAAAGTTACTGATCGATGGTTAAGGTCACGCTGGAAACGACCGAGGGCAAGCTGGTGGCGTGAGCAGTGATCGTAACCGTATTTCCATTCGGGATTATCGAGGGCGCGGTATATTCGGTGACGTATCCCGTCGAGGGATAGGTTGGAATGGGACCGGAGAGTGTTTGTGCCGGCGTAAAGACTCCACACGCAGTGCTGATGACTCCGTTGGTACCGCCGCCGGACGGAAGCGATCCGCAGTTTACCGTCCAACTCACGCCTAACATCTCGTCATCGTTGGTTACGGTCGCCACAAGGTACACCACTCCATTCTCGGGGAGGGTGCTGACCGGAGAAACCGAGGCACCTGAGCTGCCGACAAATTGGATAGGTCCGACGACCGGCTTTGCCTTGCCGCCACAGGCGCTGGCCAGGGCGAGGATCACGGCGGGAAGCAAAGCAATCAAGACGCGCTGCGCTCGCGGCCATACGTGTCTCTCTGCGCGCAGTTCTGTCATCAATGAAGCTCCCGTTACAGGGGAATGTCCCAGATACGCCTGGCCGGCGCTCTGACTGGACTGGGTTGTGAATTGAGATTAAGCGCGGGCGGAAGACTGGGAATTTAATTTTTCGTGAACATACACCGCGCGGCTAAACCGTTCAACCGGCGTAGCCGCGCGGCGATTTTCCTCTTGAAGCCCTGTGACCGGATTTCGCTGGCCGCTGAATCTACTTGCGGCCCGCGAAGCGGTTGCGCAGATGGTTGATTCCGGCTGCGGCCATGCCTACGAGGGCCAGAATCGCAGTCGGGTTTTCGGGGGAGTCGACGCAACCGCCGTCGCCCTCCTGTGCATGCAGGCGCAGCGTCGCTGCCGCGATGACCAACAGAACGGGAAGCACATATCTGAGTTTCTTCACGGTGGTTCTCCTTATCTCCAATCGCGGCCCGCCAGCGCGGCCACGGTGATCGTTATCGGTTCTGGCCCGGCGCCGGCCCCGCCTCCGGATTTGCTCTGAGGCTGGCCGGCGCCCGAATTCAGGGCCGGCTGGGCGGCCTGCCGCAATCTTGTCTCGGCGGCAGCCGACCCTCACCGGCTGAACCAGCGTTTGCGAAACCCTCCTCAGGGCTTCTTTCCATAGGTCGAGTTCGCTGCGTTGTACGAGTTCACGGGTTGAGAGGGACCTGCGATTCCGATCATTTCGGTCATGTTGCTCGCGCCCACTCCGTTGCCTGCGTACTTCCCGGCATACGGCCCCGCGTTATTAATGGCGTCGTAGTTGCTGTAGTTGAGAATCCAGGCGTTGCCCGATTGATCGATCACAAACCCGGAGGGCTGGTAGAGCGTCGTCTGCACGGAGCCGCCGGTGAAGCCGTTGGTCGGGGAGACCTGGGTTTCACTCGCGAGATACTCGGTAACGTTCGCAGGAACAGAACCTCCGCCTAAGTTGGCCCAGAAGACACGGTTATTGCCGTCCGCCTGCATCTGCGCCTGTCCAATATCGGAACCGGGGGTTATCTCGCTGTATGTACCGACGGTGAAGGGCGATACCGCCTCCACCGGGGTCATGGCATCGTTAGCCGATTCACCTACCCACAATTCCAAGCTCGGGTTCGTGGGTTTCGTCCCGATAGCAAAGGCCGAATAAGGGCTGGGGGTACCGAGATCTGCGGAGTAAGCGGTGGTAAATGTCCCGGTGCTGCTGATATACCCGGCATGGCTGTTTCCCCCATCCGTCCACCAGACGTTCCCCGACTCATCCGCGGCCAGAAATCCCGAGAGCGAATTAAAGCCCGAGGTGACGGGGAATCCGCTGCGGAGCGCCCCGGAGGGATTGGAGATGGAGGTGATGACGTTGGGGCCGCCCACCCAAACGTTATTGCTGCCGTCCACCGCCACGGCACTGATCCCGGTTTCAGAGGCGCAGTCGGAGGTGAAAGGAGACCCCGACAGTTGCGCGCCGCTGGAATTGAGCCCGTACACGCAATTCTCATAATCGGAGATCCACACGTTGCCGTTCTGATCGGTGTCAAGCCCTCCAAGGACGATGGCGGAAGAGAGCGAATAACCACCCTGCGTCGGGGAGCCGCCGCTGTCGGTGGTGGTCTCGGAACGCGCTGCGCCCAGGTTGGTCAACGAGGTCACGGTATTCACATTGGAGTTCGCAATCCAGACCTGGCCGGCCTTGTCAACAGCAATATAGGTTGCGCCCGAGGTGTTGTTGCCATTCGTACCTCCCAGACCGCCGCTGATGAAGTTCAGCGTCAACGTGAAGTCGTTGGGAGCCGATTTGAGAGCGGGCGCGAAGGGCGCCTCGGGGGTGGGCAGCGCCCATACGGCCGCTACGTTGCTCTCGGCGAAGCTGGAGGCCGAGGGCAGGGCGGGGTTGTGCGCAATGTAGAGCACCGCGTCGGCCGTGTTGCTCGCCACGGGCCCCTGCACGCCGTTATCACCCTGGGGCAGAGAATTGGAGCCGCCGGTGTAAGAGAACAGATCGGTGCACCCCGGGTCGCTGGCGCCGCCGGCGGCGTTCACGCAGGTGGACAGGACGTTCGCGAGAGTATTGATCGTGTCATACGGAACAATACTCGAGAAAACATCGGGGGTGGTGTTCGCGGGCGCGGTGCTGTACGCGGGGGTGGTTTCGAGCGCGTCACCGGTGCTCAGATTCACCAGGTTGGTTACGGTGGCAAAGGCATTGGTCAACCCAATTCCGTTGGTGGTGCTTGTGCCTACCTCCTGGTAATTGGTGGAGAAGCCCGCCAATGCGTACTCGGTGGCTACGGTCGTGACCTCGTCGATATTGAAGGAATTGGTGAACTGGTTGTTGCACGGGCCTGCAACCGAAGTGAGAACGAGCGCGCTGTTGGAGGTGGAGTTTTGGCTTCCCGAGGTATTGCCGCCCTCGCCGCCTGTGGCCACCAGGTAAAGTTCATCGTTCGCGTTCGTGCAACTCGTGGGGCTGGATATCGACCACGTGCCTGCGGAATTGGTGGTGGCCGTGCCGAGGGGAGTGCCGAGGGCCGCGCCATAGCCTTGAGCGGAGCTCGATGTCGCGCCGATTTCGTAAAGGCTTACGACCGAATTCGCAACCGGGTACTGGCCGCCGTGCACCGTCCCATGCAGCTCGCTTAAGTCCGCAGGACCAGCCGCATCGTTACCTGCGAAGTTGAGACCCGAGCTGCACCCGGACAGGAACAGCACGCTTGAGGAGGCCAGCAAGAGCGCCGGCAGAAGGACCTGGCGCTGGACACTCCTCAGGATGGTTGGAACGTGGGATGATCTGCTTTGATTCACGGTGTAGCTCCTCAACTGTTCACGGCCAATTGCTGCGACCGTAGATTTCGCGTTGAAACAACACTCACATTAACCGCCCCGGCGCGCGGAGAGCATGAACGCGCAGCGCGCCGATTGCCGCGCTCCCTGCTCTGCTACCGAGCACCAATTGGCTCATACTTGTTCTCAACCCGCTGCGTCATGCCTGAAGGAAACCCACTCCCCGGGGCACATGCGATAACTGTGCTTGCGGTTTTATTGCTAAGAAGACAGATCCCAAAATAGCCGCCGACGGCATTTCTCCACCCGGCGACCGGAAGCCAATCAGCTCATGAAAACGGCGGAGTAGCCGAGAGAATGCCTGCGGGCATCTTAAGCGCGGGCGCAAATGGACGGAAATGAAAAAGAGGTCAATTTTGATCGGGCAGCGAGAGTGGAATCATTCACGCGGAGTACAGCGCAACCCTGTAATTCATACGTCGGACAAATTACGCGATGTAAGTCATATAGCCGACAAATTCCGTAGAGAACTTAGGCCGATCCCGATGAGACGGGGGAGCCGGATAAGTAACGTGACCCCGGAAGCACTGTGTCATTCAAACGTCTGACAGGTGAAGCAAGGTAAGTCGTAACTCCGACAGATTCGGCGTAAGCCCGGGAACGACGCGTGCGATCCGGCGGCTGCTTGCGCAGCGCATGATTTTTGGGTTAATTCCGAAAATTCCACCGGAAATTCAAAATCAAACTTCTTTTTCGGGATTATAAGAGAAGCCTGGGAGCGGCGGGTCGCCACGGCTCAATCGCTCTATCTCACAATTTGCATCGGTCGCGGTAAGTGCCTCAGTTTTGTGAGAACCGCACAATCTAACGACCAACAAGGAGCAGCAGTATGAAACTGAGATTCATGTCCCTCGTCGCGGCTGCGGTTCTCGCGCTCTCCGCGGCCAGCATTAACCTGCATGCCCAGTTCGTGCAGCTCGCCATTATGGGCTCGTCGGCGCAGTACCAGGAAATGGGTCAGGCCGATTATGTCTTGAAGGGCTGCATCTTCATCAACTCGACCAAGGGTTTCAACATCGTGGACAACCGCGTAGACCCGATCAATTCAAATAATTCCGTGAACATCACGGATACCGCGGCCGCATGGGTGGCCTGGACGACGGCGGGCGGCACCTGCGGCACGCCGGGCACCGACACCATCGTGGACTTTTTCATGAACACCGATTCCGTGCTGGGCAACCGGTGCTTCTTCGCTTCCCCGTCGTGCGCGGTTTCGACGAATGCCAGCTTTTCCGCGACCTGCGGAACTGCTCTGCCGGACACCACCTGCACCAACCTGCCCACCGCCATTCAAACCATCATCAACAACTCCGGAGCCGGCACGAACATTAACGTAGCCTCGACCGACATCCGGCCGGAGGACGCGCTGTTCGCCACGCTTCGCGCGCTCACTCCCTGCGGGCAGGCGCTTGTGGCGGGGTCGCAATACCTCGGCTTCGGCCAGCTATCCACCGACTCCAATCAGGCCAACCCCATCTCCGGCGCCACCTGGACGATCAACAGCTTTGCCTTGCCTGGCGGCAGCTTTAATATTGGGAACTTCGCCCTCCAGGGCAACGATCCTGCCACTGGGGATGCGATCGCAAACGGGACCGGCAACAACTGGGCCGTCGTTCCCCTGGGCGCCACGCCCGAGCTGGTGATCGTGAACCCGAGCAACGACTCCGGACTGGGCAGTCTCCAGGTCACCAACATCAACCGGGACACGCTCGCCGGGTTCCTGGACGGGACCTTTGGCGCGGTCCAAGACATCATTCCGCAGGCTTACAGCGCCTCGGGCGAGGTGCCCGTGAACGTTGTGATTCGCGAGCCGGTATCGGGAACCTACAACACCATGGAATATGCCATTCCGAACAACATCGAGAACCAGTCGTCGATGGAAGTGGGACTTGCAGCGGTTAACGCCCATGCCGCCGGCCATAAATTCCCGCCGTACTACTGCACCGGGGCGACAGTGACGAACTTCACCGACAGCGGCGCTACGAATGAAAGCGGCCCCAGCTGGGAAGGGCAAGCAGCGCCGTACAATCCCTTGCAGGAAACCGACGTCCATAAGAAGGTAACCAGCACCCGCAGCCGCGCCATCGGCACCGGCAACGTGGTCAACTCGATCGAAGGCATAAAAGACTCGCTGGGATACGCCTTCTGGAGCCAGTCCAACTTCAGCAGCTCACTTCCGACCAGCGTCAAGTACCTTACCGTGGATGGCGTCGATCCAATTCAGGAAGTCTGGACGGACGGCGAAGTGCCCACCAAGTCAGACGACCTGCTCAGCAACGTTTCCTTCTCGCACGTG
>JASHUF010000218.1 GCA_030040175.1 Acidobacteriaceae bacterium | reverse complement strand
AGCTTGCTGAGGAGATTCGCACCTGTCTCATCCAGACCCTCTCCAAAACCGGCGGCCATCTCGGCCCCAATCTCGGTGTGGTCGAGCTCACCCTCGCCCTGCACGCCGTCTTTAACACTCCTCTGGACAAGATCCTCTTCGACGTTAGCCATCAAGCCTACATTCACAAAATCCTCACCGGCCGCCGCGAGCTTTTTTCTACCATCCGTCAGCCCGGCGGCCTGAACGGTTTCATGCTGCGCACCGAGAGCGAGCACGATTGCTACGGCGCAGGCCACGCCGGCACCGCACTCTCAGCCGCGCTGGGCATGGCCGTCGCCCGCGACCTGGCAGGCGGCAGCGAGCACGTCGTCGCCGTGGCCGGAGACGCCGCCTTCACCAATGGGATCTCGTTTGAGGCGCTCAACAATATCGCGGAGCAGACCAAGCGCATGATCGTTGTGCTCAATGACAACGAGTGGTCCATCGATCGCAACGTGGGCGCCGTAGCTCGCTACTTTCACCGCATCGTCACCAACGAGCACTACCAGCACCTGCACGACCGCGCCACGCGCCTCATCGAGCGCTTCGCCGGCAAGACCGCCATCAAGGTGGTGCGCCGCGCCGAAGAGGCGGCCAAGGGCATGCTTTGGCCCTCTGTGCTCTTCGAGGAGTTCGGCCTCGAGTACTTCGGGCCTATCGACGGCCACAACCTGCCGCTGCTGGTGGAAACCTTCAAGTTCCTCAAAACCCTCGACCACCCCGTCCTGCTGCATGTGCTCACGCAGAAAGGGCGCGGCTTTCAGCCCGCGCTCGACGGCCAGAAGAAGTTCCACGGCCTCGGCCCCTACGACCCCGAGACCGGCAAGACCGCAGCCTCCGGCCTGCCCACGTACTCTGAGGTTTTCGCCAATACGCTCGCCGATCTGGCCAATCGCGATCCGCGCATCGTGGCCATCACCGCGGCCATGCCCAACGGCACCGGCCTCGATCACTTCCGCCCGCACCATCCCAAGCGTTATTTTGACGTGGGCATCGCCGAAGAGCACGCCGTCATCTTTGCCGCGGGCATGGCCACGCGCGGCTTCCGCCCCGTCTGCGCCATCTATTCCACTTTTCTGCAGCGCGCCTTCGACCCCATCGTGCACGACGTCTGCCTGCAGAAACTGCCTGTGCTTTTCTGCATGGACCGCGCCGGCCTCTCCGGCGACGACGGGCCCACGCACCACGGTTTGTTCGACATCGGCTACCTGCGGTCGATTCCCGAAATCACGCTCATGTCGCCCAAGGACGAGGACGAGCTGGCCGACATGATGAAGACCGCGCTCGATCTTCAGGCCCCAAGCGCCATCCGCTATCCCCGCGGCGTGGTCACCGGCGTTGCGCGCAAGCCTCAGCCGCAATCGCTCCCCATCGGCAAAGCGGAAGTGATTCAGGAAGGCTCCGATGTGGCCATCCTCGGCCTCGGCGCCATGCTTCCGATCGCACAGGAGCTTGCCGCGCTGCTGGATGGCGAAGGCTACCCGGCCGCGGTCATCAATCCCCGCTTCATCAAGCCCCTCGATCGCGAGCTGCTGGCGCGCTACGCGGCTTCAGTCGCCGCCTTCGTCACTTTTGAAGATCACGTGAAGACCGGCGGCTTCGGTACCGCGGTCGTCGAGGCTCTCGAAGAGATGGGCTTACGCACGCCGGTGGTCCGCATCGGCTGGCCCGATCAGTTCATCGAGCACGGCAAGGTGGATCAGCTCCGTGCCCGCTACGGCCTCACGGCGAAGGCCGCGCTGGCCGAGGTTCTGCCCCTCCTCAGGCGCCGGCGCCGGCCGACGCTGGTCGCTTCTTGAGGCTCGCCGCCTCCTCACCCATCCTCGGTTCCTGTTCCTTGTTGCCTGCCCTTCGTGTGCGACAATCCACATCAGGCTATCCGCCTCTATGAAACCCAGCTCCAAAACCTTACTAAATCTGTTAACTGTAGCCCTGATCTCCCTCCCCGCCTGCTCGCAAGCCCCCGCACCTGCCCCTCCGCCGCTTGTGCTTACCGGCGGCACCGTGATTGACGTCACCAACTGGGGCGACTCCGCCCGCGACCTCGCCAACGCGGTGGTCATCATCCACGAGGACCGCATCACCGATGTCGGCCCAGCCGCCGATCTCCCCATCCCGCACGGCGCGCGCGTCATCGACTGCACCGGAAAGTTCCTCATCCCCGGCCTCATTGACGGCTTCGCCGGCATGAACTCGCAGGCTGCGGCCAACGCCAATCTCTACATGGGCGTGACGACGGTCGTCGCCCGCGCCGATAGCCAGCGCGGCTTCATCGACTTCGGCGCCAATCCCACGCCCCACCTCTACGCAATTGACTCTGTCGGCGTCACCGATAACTGGAGCCTGCTCGCGCACCAGTCCGACTGGGTGTCCAAGCTCCACGAGGGCACGCGTCCGGTTGAGCTCAGCCCCGATGACACCGCGCGCCAGATCGTCGATACCGCGCACCTGGGCACGCGCGTTCTGCTCCTCGGCCCTTACGTCACCGCCGCCAACGCGCAGTGGATCATCGCCCGCGCCCGCGACCAGCACCTGGTCACCTACGGCGAGCTGGTCTCCACGCCCTATCGCGTGGCCATCGAGGCCGGCATCGACGTCCTGCTCCACGCCAACCGCTACGATCTCGGCGTCATCCCCGACGAGCTGCAGGCTCCTCTCGTCGAGGATCCCGACGGACCCTCGGCCGTCACCGCCTTCGACTATTCCGAGCGCATCCCGCCCACGGATACGCACCTGCGCGCCTACGCCGCTTTTATCGCCGCGCACCACGCGGCGCTCATGCCCACTTTCAGCCTCTTTTATGTTGAGCTGCCGGGCCATCGCAATCTCTGGAAGGAGCCCGCGGCGGCGCTGCTTACTCCCAGCAGCATGGTCCATCCCACCGACCCCGCAAGCGGCGAAATGCTTTACCCGCTCCCCGCATGGACGCGTCATCTGCCCGCCGCCGGACAGCGCTGGATGGAGGCCGACCTCGAGAAGAAGGCCGACCAGGCCGCCCTGCGCCTCTGGCGCATCAACCAGACCATCTTCTCGGCCTTCCCGCACTATCTCGCCGCTTCGGGCGCCGACTCCGACGGCACCATGCCGGGCATCTCCCTGCACACCGAGCTCGAATTGCTCGTCCGCCTCGGTCTCTCGCCGCGCGAAGCCCTCGCTGCCGCCACCAACAACTATTCGCTGGAGCTGGGCTGGAATGAGCTGGGCCAGATCGCACCCGGCCGCCGCGCCGACATTCTCGTCCTCGACGCCGATCCCACTGCCAACATCTGGAACGCGCGCCGCATTACCACCCTCATCGAGGACGGCGCCGTCCTCGATCGCGATGCGCTTCTGCCCCCGAAAAAATAGCCGCCGGCGCGCATTATAAGGTAGGAGGAGAGGATCGACTTGCCCGCAACCATGACCGGCTCGCCCAGAAAAACCTCTGCCGGGCTCCACGGCCACAACGGCTGGCTGCTCCTGATTGCGGGCTACAAATTTTTTCACGCGCTCCTCTTTGTCGCCATCGGCCTGGGCGCGCACCGCCTGCTGCACAAGGACATCGCCGACGAGATCGATCTCCTTGCCCGCCATCTCCGCTTCAATCCCGAATCGCGCCTCGTCAGCTTCATCCTCGCCAAAGCTCCGCTCATCAACGATCCCCTTCTGCGCCGCATCGGATTGTTCGCCTTCTGCTACGCCGCCGTCACCTTGGTCGAAGGCATCGGCCTCTATCTTGAAAAGGCCTGGGGCGAATTCATCACCCTCGCCATCACCGCCTCGTTTCTCCCCTGGGAGATCTTTGAAGTGGTCCGGCGTCTCACCTGGGTGCGCATCTCTCTGCTGACCATCAATTTTCTCGTCTTTGTTTACCTGCTCAAGCTCATCGCCGAGCGCGGCCGGGAGCGCGCCCACCGCCTCCGACATCGATAGGCCGCGCTGACCGGCCCCTCCGGACCAGCACCCCGCGAAGGTAACTCCTTTTCTTTCCAAGCGCTCACCCCCGCGCGCAAGCTGCCGATATTACCCTCGGACGCGCCTCTGGCTTCTAATTTTTCTCGTGACCTTCGTCATTTTCGGGTAACTTTAATCACCTGGAAAAAATGGTTACTTTGGGCCAATATTGCAGACAGGACCGAAAAAGAAGATGTCTCCTCAGTTTGGTGTCTTGATGTACTTTCCCCATGGCGTTTTTCGGCAACCGCTTCCCTCAGGGGCGGTTGTGCTCGGACTCCTCGCATTCAGTCTGCCCTCCGCTCGCTGCCAGATGGATTCGAGGCCCCCATTGACCTCTCGCGTCGCCGGCGCGGCCCTCGTCGCCACGTTCGAAACGCTCTCTGTGGGAGCAGCGCCCACAGCCTTTCCCCTTGCGCTCCAACCCGGCGGGTCGCCGGCAGCGGCCTCAGTTCCGGTCGCGGTCACGATCCGCCGGGTTGTCCCCCCTTCGCCAAAGTTTCAGAAGTCCGGGAACCCCCAAAAGTGCTTCAAAATGGTTACTCCTGGATCAGACCCGGTTCTCCGGATGCGAAAAAATGCGTAGCCTGACTTCACATCGCCGCCATACCGTCATGGAATCGGTCTGGAGCGCATTGCAATCGCTTCCTGCAATCGCCGTACTCTCAGGGCTGCTGTGCCCCGCGGCCTTCGCCGCCACGCGCACCGGTTCGCTTCTGGTGAGCGCTACCGTGGTGTCGGGTTGCCAGGTTTCCCCCGCACTCTCCGCAGCCGAGGGCGCCGCTTCTGCGCCGAACGGCTGGAGCGTTCCCGTCTCCGTGACCTGCTCGCTCCCGGTTTCTTACCAGGTCGAAGTCAGCAGCAATTCTTCCCTCGAGCTTGCCGGCCTTGGCTCGCCCAGCCCGGCGGCCGCTGGTCTTCAGGGGTACGGGCGCGCCCGCGATCTCGATTCTCTCCCTACGCCGGACCAGCCCACAAAGGCAGCCGCCGGCACCGAACAGGGTGCGGCTGGATTGCTCTCCCCGGGTTTGCCGCCTGGTTCCGTCGATATTGCAAATGGTCCCGCCGATGGACCGGACCCTGGGGCGATCACGGTGACGATCGTCTACTGAACTACGGTCACCAGCTTCCGGCGCACGGGAATCACGAAGAGAATGACCGAAATAACGTAGTTTAGCGAACTAAACCGTGCAATCTTGTGACTCCAGCGAAAAGTAACCCTCCCGGCAAAACCAGGTGGGGGGTGCTATGCGTCCCTTCGGTTAACATCCGTTACACAATCTAGCTATCGCCTTCAGAATCAACCCCCCGTACGATGTTGCCTAAGTCTTGCAACATTTCTTCTGAGGAGCGATTCAGTGAAATATACAAATGTAAAGTCCGCGATAGTTGCCGCATCTGCTTTGGTCTTTGCCCTGGCGTTCGCGCCATCGTCCGCAAGTGCACAAACGGTCTCGACGAGTTTCGCCGTTACGGCGACGGTGGCCGCCAATTGTTCAGTGAGCGCCAGCCCGCTGGGCTTTGGCAGCTACTCGGGCGCGGCCCTTCAAGTCTCAACCAGCATCGGCGTGACCTGCACCAATACCACCGGCTATGACGTAGGCCTGGGCGCCGGCAACGGGTCAGGCGCGACGGTCTCCAACCGTCTGATGACCAATACGGCCACGGGCAGCACACAGACCCTGGGCTATCAACTGCTCTCCGGCAGCTATTCGGGCACCAACTGGGGCAACACGTCCGCCACCAATTGGGTTACCGGAACCGGGAACGGCTCGGGGCAGACGCTCACCGTCTATGGCGTGGTGCCGGCCAACCAGTTCCCGACCCCCGGAAGCTATGCCGATTCGGTCACCGTTACCGTCACCTATTAACCGCAAGCGACTGGCAGCTCTCTAAAGGACACCATGATCTCGCGGAATTGGAAGTCGTTTCGGCTCACGGCAGCGGTAAGAATCGCCGCTGCCGTGGCCCTCTTCCTGTGCGTGCGCTCATCGGGTGCGCAGAACCTGTCGGTCTTGCCGGTCAATATCTTTCTTCAGCCGGGCCAGAGAGCTGCATCCCTGTCGGTGATGAACACCGGAGCCAAGCCGACCTCAATCCAGGTTCGCGCTTATGACTGGGGCCAGAAGAACGACCAGGACCAGCTCACTGCTTCCAACATCGTGGTTGTAAGTCCGCCGCTGGTGACCATCGCGCCGGGCGCCACGCAGGTGCTGCGCCTGATTCTTCGCCGTCCTCCGGAAGGCAGCGAGGCCACCTACCGGATCATTCTCGACCAGATTCCGGGGCCGAATGAGCCGGGGGTGGTGCAGATGGTGCTTCGTCTCTCGATCCCGGTCTTTGCCGAGCCCGAGACCAAGGCAGTTCCGCAGGTTCAGTTTCATCTCGAACGCGATGGGGACAAGTTGTTTCTGGTAGGAGTCAACAGCGGTCAGAGCCACGAGGTCATTCGCGACATTGTTGTGGCGTCGGGCAGCGGCCGCAATCTCGAGCCGGGAGCCAAGGTATCGCCCTATCTTCTTGCCGGCGCCACCAGGCGCTGGGAACTTGGCGCAGAAGGGTATGCGCCGCAACCGGGAGAATCCCTGAAGTTAACCGCCCATGGAATCGCTGGTGCCATCGATGAGCAGGTCGGCGTTACCGCCACGCCATGACCGGGAGCAAAGTCTCGCCGTGTGGCTTCGCCTTGCTGCGGTATCGATTCTGGCGTTCCCGGTAATGCAGCCATTGGCCGCGGCCTCGTCTCCGGCGGCGTCTCCCGCTTCCGGCCCGGCCTCTTCTTCAACGTCAATCGGCTCTGCCGGCGCGGCAGACCCTGACCCGGCCGATCCCGGACCGGGCGCAATGGACCCCGCACTGGCCGCGATCGAGCCTCCCGGGGGCGTGGACGAGACCTTGCTTCTCGACGTGGTCGTGAACGGCCAGCCCATCGGCAAAATCGGCGAGTTCGTCTTGCGCCACGGCACCTTGTATGTGCGTCCGCAGGAATGGCTGGATCTGGGGTTCCGCGTCCCCAGGTCAGCCGCCGCGCGCGGCCCGCTGGTGGCCTTGAATGACATGCCCGGGATCGCCTGGAAAATCGACGTAAACAAGCAGCAGTTGCTCCTCACCGCCATCGACGCAGCCCTTGTCCCCTCCATCGTGCAGCCCGCCGAAATCGACGGAAAGGAGCGCCAAAGGCCCATTGAAAGCGGGAACGGGCTCACGCTGAACTATGACACGGTGGGTACATTCGCCAACGGCCAGAACGGGGGGAGCGGATCCTTCGATCTTCGCAACTTCAGCCCATGGGGCATTACCAGTTCGGATTGGATGACCTATGCCGGCTCGACGCTGCGCAGCTCGGGAGCCAAGCCGATTGTGCGCCTGGATTCGGCGTACACACTCGCCGATGTTCGATCGCTGCGCCGGTACAGCGTGGGGGACTATATCAACAGCGGCCTGAGCTGGTCGCGCCCGGTGCACATGGAGGGACTGCAGATCCGCTCCGACTTCACCATGCGCCCCGATCTGATCACCTTTCCGCTTCCCTCCCTCAGCGGTTCGGCCGCGGTTCCTTCCACCGTCGATGTCCTGGTGAACGGAAACATGGTGACCTCCAACCAGGTCAACTCCGGCCCTTTTGAGGTTCCGCAGTTGCCTGTCATCTCCGGGGCAGGCACCATCACCATGACCCTGACCAACGCCCAGGGCGGACAGGTGACCGTCACCCAGCCCTTCTACGGAGGCACCTCGCTCCTGGCCAAGGGGCTCCAGACCTTTGCCGCGCAGACGGGTCTGGTCCGGCGCGAATGGGGGGTCCTGAGCAACGACTACGGCAAGATGGCGGGGACGGCTTACTACCGCCGCGGGCTTTCGCAGACATTCACCTTCGAGGCCACGACGGAAACCACCCCGGGCGCCTTCATGGGCGGGGCCGGCGGAGCCGCGACTCTGTGGAATCGCGCCCTGGTCAACTTCGACCTCGCGGCCAGCGGCGGATCGGCCGGAGCCGGCGAACTGGTCTCGGCGGGGCTTCAGCACCAGGGCAGGTTCTTCGGTCTGGGCGGTTCGGCAAGCCTGGCCAACCGCAATTACCGGGACGTGGCGGCCATGAACGGCTCGCCCATTCCGCGCAAACAGGTCAGCCTTTTCACGGGACTCACCTTGCGGCGTCTCGGGTCAGTGGGTCTGGCCTACGCGGGAGTCAGCCAGAGCCCTTCTCCCGTGCAGTTGCCGAATGCACTGGCCTTCACCGGACCGCTCGCGTCCCACGTCGTGACCGCCAATTACTCGGTACAGGTCCATCACGTCTCGTTCTTTGCCACCGAATTCCGCGATCTCGACGCTGCCGGCTCCAGCGGCCTGCAGGCGGGCTTCACCATCCCGCTGGGCCCGCGCAGCTCGGTGTCGGTCAGCGGAGCGGTCAGCGGCGCATCGAACGGCTCCGGGCAGGTGCAGGCGCAGCAGTCGCCGGTGGTGATCGGCGACTGGGGTTACCAGGCCTATGCCTCGGGCGGAGACGGCGCGCATGAGTTTGGCGTCGTCGAGTACAAGTCGCCGGTGGGGCTGCTCTCGGCCGGCGTTGACAACTCCGCGGGGCTGACCACGGTGCGCCTGGAATCGCAGGGCGCGCTTTCGCTGGTGGATAAGGGCCTGTTTCCCTCAAACACGATCGTCGATAGCTTTGCCATTGTCGATACGGCTCCGCTCCAGCACGTCCATGTCTACCAGGAAAACCGTGACGTGGGTACAACCGATAAGTCCGGGCGCTTACTGGTGCCCGATATGCGCTCCTTTGACGTCAATCACATCGGCATTGAGCCCAGTGACATCCCCGCCGATGCCGACTTGTCCTTCGACAAGCGCATCGTGCGGCCTCAGGACCGTTCCGGAGTCGTGATTCGATTTCCCATCCGCTTCAGTCACAGCGCTCTCCTGAAGCTGGTTGACGAGACCGGGCTCCCGATCCCGCTGGGCAGCACGGTGACTCTGCGCGCCACCGGCTCCATTGTGCCGGTAGGTTACGACGGCGACGCGTATCTCGAAGACCTGAGCCCGCACAACAGGCTTTCCGTCGAGCTCGCCAACGGCAAGCACTGCACGGCTGCGTTCGACTACAAGCCGATGCCCGGCGATATCCCCACCATCGGCCCCCTTCGCTGCCAGGAGGGCAAGCCCTGATGCGCCAACGGATACGCCAACTCGCTCGGGCAGGTGTGCTTCTGGCTGTGTTCTGCGCCGGCAAGGCGGGAGCGCAGACCTGCACTCTGTCCATTACCAGCCCGCTGAATTTCGGCATTTATACCGGCGCGCAGATTCGCAGCACCACCCCTTTCGCAGTTACCTGCCCCAGCGGTTCATGGGATATCCCGCTGAGTGCGGGAACAGGCGTGGGCGCGACGGAGAATCTGCGCTATTTGACCGGTCCCAACGGGGCAGAGCTTGGCTACGAGATCTATCGCGACAGCGCCTATTCTGAGATTTGGGGCGACACCTATCCAACGAATACCGAGAATGGCACGGGCAGCTACGATGGCACCATCTACGCGCAGTTGAACAGCGGGCAGATCGGTCCGCCCGGAACCTACACGGATACGGTCGATTCCGAGACCACCCATTTCAATCTCACCGTGGTCGTTCAGGCAGCGTGCACGATTTCAGCAAATCCATTGAGCTTTGGAACCTACTCCGGAGCCGTGCGTGACTCAACCACCACTCTCTCCGTTACATGTACTGACACCACCGCCTACGATGTCGGACTCAACGCCGGCACCGCCGCCGCGGCCACCGTGACCAACCGCATGATGACCGGGCCGGATGGAGCGCTGCTGCATTACTCGCTCTACAGCAACTCCGCTTATTCGACAAATTGGGGGAACTCGGCCGGAAGCTGGGTGAGCGGAACGGGAACCGGCAATACGCAAACACTCACCGTCTACGGGCAGGTTCCGGCCAACCAGACTCCGACGCCCGGCAATTACACCGATACCATCACCGCAACCGTGTACTACTGAGGCGCCGTACTGCAGGCTCCGGGAGCGGTTCAGAGGAAACGCGGCCATTTCGCGCATCGTGCAGGGCGGCTTTTTTCCCTTGGGAAAATGCCGCTGAAGGCAAGCGGCTCGGGAATAAAGCACCTCTGAAACCGGGGCAGCTCCCGGTTCCCTCGTCTCCTGCTCCCCACCCCTTCGTCTTTCTTTCGCCTATCATACAACTTTAGCGGATGTCCAGCCCCTGGAACCAAACCTGTAAACACAACATCTTGTGGTCTTTGGGGCCTCAAGTTCTATTAGAGGAAATTCCCGCAAATATCTTATTTTGGCAGGATTTTGGGGCAATTTTCCTCTTGGCGGCAGGGAAAAACGGCGCTACTATCGGTCGTAGGTGGAGCATTAGGGAGCCGAGTGGAGTATTTGGGAGCCACTCAATCAGCTTTTCGACTCCAGTGTACCCCTTTTTCTCCCCCGATTCCGGTTTTCAGGCTGGTGGGCCCGGCAAGGGGATCAGCCTGAACAACCGGGCGCAATGCCAGTTCAGCCTCCGGGTTGCCCTGGATTCGCCCTAGAGGAAGTCTAGATCGGTTCGTTCGCGGGGCGGCGGAAATTTTCAATTCCTGCCCGGCGCGACAGAAGAGGCAAGCAGGATGTTTCGCGGCAACCATACGGCCAAGGTGGATGAGAAAGGACGGCTCAAGCTTCCGGCGGCATTCAAGCAGTTGCTGGACGCGCAGCACGTGACCCAGTTCTATATCACTTCGACCGACGGCGCCAAGGCCGATATCTGGCCTCTGCCGGTATGGGAAAGGCTGGAAGGGAAACTGGCCGAGTTCAGCACCATGAACGACGCCGTGGAGAGGTACCTGAGCATGACCGGCTATTACGGGCAGCAGGTGGAGATGGACACCCAGGCGCGCGTGCTGCTGCCGCAGATTCTGCGCAGCGCGGCCAGGCTCGATGCGGAGGTGCTGGTCATGGGCAGGATCGATCACCTCGAGGTGCACAACCAGGCGTCGTTTGAAAACAATATGCCCGCGAACTCTCTTACTCCGGACGATCGCAAGGCGGTGGCCGCGATCCTGACGGGGAGGAGTTCCAGTTAATCCCCTCAGGGGGAGCGCATGACCGGCCGCGAGGCGCGCCATGTGCCTGTTCTTTTCGATGTTGTGCTTGAGTTTCTTCGCATCCGCCGGGATGGTGTGTACGCGGATTGCACGCTCGGACTCGCCGGCCATGCCGAAGGCATCGTCAGGCAATTAGGTCCCGCGGGCCGGCTGATCGGCTTTGACCGCGACCCCGAGGCGCTGGAGATGGCGAAGAACCGGCTCGAACAGGCGCGCGCTGCCATGGGCAGTGAGGCGCCGCAGGTGACGCTGATCGGCGAGGCGTTCAGCTCCATCGCCCGGCACGTTCGGCCGGCATCGCTCGATGGACTGCTGGCGGACTTCGGGGTAAGCAGCCTGCAGCTCGAGGAAGCGCAAAGAGGCTTCAGTTTTCAGGCGGAAGGTCCTGTCGACATGCGTATGGACACGCGCACAGGGATGACCGCCGGGCAAGTGGTGAATGAGATGGACGAGCGCGAGCTGGCCAATCTCATTTACGAATACGGTGAGGAAAGGAGGTCGCGGACAGTCGCCAGAGCCATTGTGCGGGGGCGGCCGGTTCGATCCACAAGCCAACTGGCCCGGATCGTAGCCTCAGCCGTCCCGCCAATGAAATACATGCACCCGGCCACGCGCACCTTTCAGGCGCTGCGCATCTATGTCAATCGCGAGCTTGAAGAAATCCGAGCCCTGCTTGAGGCCGCACCTAAATTGCTTAAGCCCTCTGCACGGCTGGTCGTTATCAGTTTTCATTCTCTTGAAGATCGCATCGCGAAAGACAGTTTGCGGGAAGGCGCTCGGGCTGCAATCTGGAATGTGCTGACCAGGAAACCGGTCGCGGCGGACGAAGAAGAGGTAGAAAAAAATCCCCGCTCGCGCAGCGCCAGGCTGCGCGCAGCGGAGAAGACAGCTGCTAGCTGCTAGCTTTCAGCTTCTAGCTCGTCAACGAAGTTCAAGCAGGATAAAGCACGAAAGCAGTACGAGGTGAGATTAAGCACGGCAAGGCCGGGAGCTAGGGACTAGAAGCTGAAAGCTCGGAGGAACGACGATGGCGGCATGCACCACAACCTATTACGAGACCGGTCTGAGCCGGAGCGCGCGCGTGGCCGAGCACAACGCCGAGCTGATGGCGCGGCAGGCCCTGCGCCGCCGCAGCGTGCGCACGCCGGAGTTCTACTTTGTCAAGCGCTTTGACAACTCGCGCCTGGTGAAGGCCGCCGATCCGGTCAGAGTGCGCCAGATGCGCAGCTTTGCCGCCGCCGTGGCCGTCCTCTTCTCGCTCATCATGGTCTACGGCCTGCAGCACTTCTATGCCATCGAGAACAGCTATCGCGTGGAAAGCGAAAAGCAGGTTCTGGAGCAGTTGCGCGAGCAGAACCGGCAACTGCACCTGAGTGAAGCCGAGCTCGAAGATCCCGGCCGCATCGACGGCCTGGCGCATCAGCTCGGGCTTGCCGCGCCCCAGCCCGGCCAGGTGGTGCATCCCGCTGCGCAGTTCAATGCGGGCGCGCCGGTGCTGGCGCAGATGACGCCGCCCACGCAGCCGGCGCGGTGAACGGCTGTCAGCTTCTAGCTTCTAGCTTTCAGCTTTTAGCTCTTGACCAAGGTCTGTTAGCAATAACGGGCCCGAGCAAAGAACATGAAGGTACGCACAAGCACAAAAAGCTAGGAGCTAGAAGCTAACAGCTAAAAGCTAAAAATCATGGCCACCGCCGTTCGACCCGTCGCCAGCCGGCCCAGGACCACCCCGCGTGCCGTCCCCCTGCGGCGCACGCGCTTCTGGCTCATCTGCGGCTTTTTTCTTCTTTGGGCGTGCGCCATCTTCGGCCGCCTCTTCTGGATTCAGATCGTCCGCCACAAGGACTATGTGGAGCGCGCCGGGAAGGAGCAGCAGCGCACGTTTGAAGTGGCGCCGCGCCGCGGCATCCTTTACGACCGCAACCTGCACGAGCTGGCCATGACCGTGCTCGTCGACTCCATCTACGCCGATCCCAGCCAGATCGAGGACAAGCCAGCCGCCGCGCGCCTGCTCTCTTCGCTCACGCACACCGATCCCGAGGACGCACGCACCACCGAGCAGGCCATCGCCCAGCGCCTGGCTGACGGCCACAACTTCGCCTGGATCGCGCGCCGCGTCACGCCCGAGGTGGCCGCGCGCGTCCGCGCCCTCAGCATGAAGGGCATCTTTTTTGAGAAGGAGTTCAAGCGCTTCTATCCGGGCAACGATCTGGCGGCGCAGATTCTCGGTTACGTGGGCGCCGACGACGATGGACTCGGCGGCCTCGAAGAAAAATTCGATGCGAGCCTGCACGGCGCGCCCGGCGAGATGTACACGGCGATGGATGCGCGGCGTCAAGTTCTGGGCTCGACCGAGCAGGAGCCCGAGCCCGGCCGCAACCTTGTTCTCACCATCGACGAGAACATCCAGTTCATGGCCGAACAGGCGCTCGACCACGCCATGGCCAGGACGCAGGCGCTCAACGGAACGGTGGTGGTGCAGGACGTGCACACGGGTGAGATTCTCGCGCTCGCCATCCGCCCCACCTTCAACCCCAACAACTTTCGCCACACCACGCCCGCCCTGCTGCGCGACCACGCCGTGAGCGACGTGTACGAGCCCGGCTCGACCTTCAAGCTGGTCACCTACGCGGCCGCGATGGACGCGAAGGTAGCCGCTCCCGACGACACGATCGATTGCCAGGGAGGGCAGATCACGCTTTTCGGCCGGGTGATCCACGACGACAGAAGCGATCGCGGCATCGGCACCGTCTCCGTGGCCACGGCCCTGGCGCGCTCCAGCGACGTGGGCGTGATCAAGCTGGCGCTCAAGCTCGGCCCTGACCGGCTATACAGCTACATTCGCGCCTTCGGCTTCGGCCAGCGCAGCGGCATCGAGCTGCCCGGCGAGACACGCGGCCTCCTGCGTCCGGTCAAGGACTGGCAACCGGCGTCCATTGGTTACGTCGCCATCGGCCAGGAAGAAGCGGTTACGCCTGTCCAGCTGGTCTCGATGGTTTCTACCATCGCCAACGGCGGCGTGTATCTTCCGCCGCACATTCTCATGCCCGGCCAGGATCTCTCGACGGAGCCCGATCCGAACTCCTCCGCTTCGCCCGATCCGCAGACCCGGCAGGCGCCCGACGCGCTGCAGGCCACGCCATTCCGGCCCGACGAAGACCTGCCCAATCCCCTGCCCTCCGGCGCACATCGCGTCATCAGCGAAATGGCCGCGGCCCAGATGCGCAGCATGATGGAGGGCGTGGTGCTCTTCGGAACCGGGAAGCCGGCGCAGCTCGACGGCTACTCCTCCGGCGGCAAAACCGGCACCGCACAGAAGATCGATCCCAAAACGCACCTCTACTCGAAGACCATGCACATCGCGTCCTTCGCGGGCTTTGCACCGGTCAACAATCCGGTCATCTCTGTGGCCGTGGTCATTGATTCCCCGCACGGCGATTACTACGGCACCACCGTCTCCGCGCCCGTCTTCGCCGAAATCGCGCAACAGGTCCTCGAGTATCTTCGCGTCCCGCACGACATTCCGCTGAGTCCCGTGGCCGCAACCGCGCAGAAGGACGCGCCCGGCGCTCCACGCGATTCCGCCCGTGACTCGGCAAGGGATGCCGAAGACGACTCCGCCGCGCCCGCAGAGGACGTTCAGGCGCTCTATGACGCCGCCAACGATCTGCCCAGCGACGATCCGCAGAGCCCGGCCGCGCAAAAAGCCGCAGCCGCGGCTCCGCCGCCCGCTTCATCCTTAAGCGCGAACAGCGTAAAAACGCTCCCATCCTCTTCCGTCATTGCCGCGCCGCAGCAATCTGCTCGGCTGCCGTCCCCGCCGATAGCCCAGCCGGCGGATCGCGCAACGCCCTCCGGCACTGAGATCGTCCAGCTCCCGCCGGAGAACCAGCTCCGCGTGCCTGCGCTTCTTGGACTCACCGTCCGCCAGGTCATCGAGCGGGCCGGCGCCGCGGGCCTCGACGTGCAGATCGTCGGCGACGGCCTCGCGCGCGAGCAGGCGCCCGCCGCCGGCACCCTGGTCGCGCCGGGAACCAAGATCGTCGTCCGCTGCGCGCGCTAGTTGCCGAGGTGGTATTGGCGCAATTTCCGGTTTGCCGGTCACACACCAACAGTCGCGAAAGCGACCGTCGCCCTGAGCGAAAAGTCTGCAGTTGCTTCTGGCGATGCCTGCGCCCGCAAGACGCCATAAGTTCCCATTTGCCGGTAATCCGCCCATGAGCGTGATTAGCGGCTCCGCGGGATGTAACCCGTCGATGCAGCTCCAGAGAAGAACCAATAGGCAGCGGCTCCGAAAAAACATACGAATCCGATTCCGACCCAAAGCGACATTCTGTGGACAAGTTTCCCCTCGGGACAGAGCCTCTTGTACCTCTCGAGAATTTCGAAAAACCGACGACGTACGAATCCAGAGAGGGAGATCGCCGCCCCCACAGAAAACCTCCGATTGATTTCAGCGACGATCTCGCCGAAAAGTAGATTGGCACGAATTATGCACCCTATGCCTATGAGAAAGAAGACAGCACTAACAGCCGTTTGAGCACTCATTCAGTAAGCCAATTTCTGATGTTCATGACAACTTGAATCGGGCCGCCCCGGGATGCCGGCATGGGAATTCGGAACTGGCCGGCGTCGCGATAGATAGCTGGAGAACAGTCTACTCCAGTGTGGTCGCCAATCCGGAAACTGCACCACCTCCACGCCCGACCGCAATCCGCGCCGTCTACAATCGAACCCAGCATGCTCTGGCCCGACCTCATCGGCGAAATCGCCCACATCGGCACCGCCGGCGCATCGGGCGCGGCCATCACCGGTATCGAGTACGACTCACGCCGCATCCGGCCCGGCGCGGTCTTCGTCGCCATGAAGGGCGGAACGACCGACGGGAACCGCTACATCGACAAAGCCCTCGCCGCCGGCGCGCTCGCCGTCATCACAGACTCCGCGCAGGCCTTCGACCATCTCTCGGTCTACAATCCCGGCCTGCCCGCGCTCGAAGTGGAACACGGCCGCCGCGCGCTCGCGCAGGCTTCGGCCGCCTTCTTCGGCCATCCCGAAAAAAAACTCGCGGCCACCGGCATCACCGGCACCAACGGCAAAACCACAACGGCGTTTCTTCTCGAGTCGCTGCTCCATGCGGCCGGCCGCAAAACCGTCCTCGTCGGCACCATCGAATATCACGTGGCCGGCGAAGTGCGCCCCTCCGCGCACACCACGCCCGAGTCGCGCGACGTGTTTGAGCTGATGGCGGAGGGCGCAGCGCGCGGCGCAACCGAGCTTGTCACCGAGGTCTCGAGCCACGCTCTCGACCAGGGCCGCGCTTTTGGAATCGGCTTCGACGTCGCCGTCTTCACCAACCTCACGCGCGACCACCTCGACTACCACCAGACTATGGACAACTACTTCGCCGCCAAGCGCCTGCTTTTCGACGGCACGGTCTATCCTGCGCCTCGCGTGGCCGTGATCAACGCCAACGATCCGCACGCTCAAGATCTCGCCGCGGCTGCGCGCACGGCCGGTGCGGAGATTCGGACCTATGGGATTGGCGGCATCGGCGCAGGCGAATGGCGCGCCCCTAAGTACACGCTCACGCCTTCGGGCGCGGTCATCGATCTCGCCACGCCCGCAGGCTCAGCCCGCGTCCATTCGCGTCTCGCCGGAGAAGTCAACGTCCTCAATCTGCTCGCCGCGTTGACCGCTGCTCACGCGCGCGGCGTTTCTTTTGACTCTTTGGTTGAGAGCGTGTTCCATCTCGACCCGGTTCCTGGCCGCTTTCAGCCCGTCGATGCCGGGCAGCCGTTCACCGTGATCGTCGATTACGCGCACACCGACGACGCTTTGCGCAACCTGACCGC
>JASHUF010000217.1 GCA_030040175.1 Acidobacteriaceae bacterium | reverse complement strand
TGATAGGTGCCGCGGTTGGCGACGTCTTCCACCTGCAGATGGATGAACTCGGCGATGTCTTTGAGCTGGTCATCGGTCATGGTGGCGAAAGAGGGCATGCCTCTCTCCGGGCGGCCCTTGCGCAAAAACGGGACCAGGTGCTCGCCGTGATCGTCGCTGAGAACCACGTCGGAGGTGATGAGGCTCGGCCCGGTGGCGCCGTGCGCCTGCGGCCCGTGGCAGAAGGAGCAGTTCTGGCTGAACAGGGGCGCGCCTCGCTCTGCCGCGGCCTTGTCCGGTTCGACGCCCAGGCCGAGAAACGTTCTCGTCGCAGCGGCGCGCTGCTGCGGCGTCATGTTCGCGTAGGGATTCTGCCCTTGCTGCCCTGCAGTTCTATTTTGTGTATTGTTTTGAGACTCGCCGCTAACGCCTTCCTGACTGCCGGCCGCGCCGGCAAGGAGCGCGGCTGCTGCCGCCAGCGCGGCTGTCAATATCAAACGGCGCATTCCAAAATCCTTTCAAAGCCTGGATCCGGCCGAAAACACCTCATGCGCACTGCCAGCAGGCGCCGCGCTCCGAAGAGCTGCCGCACGGCGTTTCAATTCAAACAGGGGCGTGCATCGAACCCGCCGGTCTTGCCCAGCTTCCCGGGCATGAGCCCGGGTTATCGAGGCGCACGTATACAATATACATTGATCGTGAGCCCGGCTCGCAGAGGAGAAACGCATGCTGCATTGGAAGATGGCCGCCTGGCTGGCCATCGTCGCATGGACGCCGCCGGCGGGAAGTGTTGCCGCGCAATCCGGCTCGCAGAAGGCAACGAACGATCTGAAAATTGCCATGGTTGACGTCGAGGGCGGCGCGGCCGTCCTGTTCGTGACCCCGGAACACAAGTCTCTGCTGATTGACACCGGATGGGCCCCGGGCGTGGGTGGTCCGCGCCCGGCTCCGGGCGCGCCGCCGCAGCCGCCTCCGCCCACGAGCGCAGACCGCATCGCCGCCGCCGCCGCATCGCTGGGCGTGACGAAGATCGACTACCTGCTCATGACGCACTATCACGCCGATCATGTAGGCGGCCTGCAGGCGCTCCTCGCCAGGCTGCCGGCGGACACGTTCATCGACCATGGGCCGAACCGCGAACAGCCTCCGGCGAATGCCAATCCCCGCCAACTCTCTTTTGCTCCCGCAACCCTCTATCCGAATTGGGTGGCCGCCTACCAAGGCCACCGCCACATTACGGCACAGGTTGGACAAAAGCTCGATATCGGCTCCCTGCACCTTGAGTTCGTCTCGGGCGACGGCAACGTCCTCACCTCGCCGCTGCCCGGCGCGGGCGCGGACGATCCGCTCTGCAGCGGCGTGCAGCCCATGGCCCGGGACGGCGGCGAAGAAAACGTGCGCTCGCTGGGAATGGTCCTCACCTTCGGCAAGACCCGCATCCTCGATCTCGGCGACCTGACCTGGAACAAGGAATTGGAGCTGCTTTGCCCCACCAATAAGCTGGGCAAGGTGGATCTGTACTTTGTGACCGGCCACGGCATGGATCTCTCGAGCAGCCCGCCAACCGGCGCCCTCGATCCCCTGGTCGCACTGATGCAGAACGGGGCCATGAAGGGCGGCGACGCCGCGGTGATCAAGACGGTCGATAGCTATCCCGATCTTGAGGGCTTCTGGCGCGAGCACGATTCGGTGCGCTATCCCGATCTGAACGGCGATCCGAACTACATTGCCAATCTGGATCAGCAGCCGGATCGGGGTTACTCCATCCTGGTCGATGTCACGCCGCGGGGAAAGATCACCGTGACCAACGAACGCAACCAGTTCAGCAAGGCTTATCAGGCGCGAGGGAAGTAGAGCGCGCCGCCGCCGGCGCTCGCCTTCTTGCACAAGTCCTCTACTTGCCATTGCCGCCGGTTTGCGTCTATTCTAAGTAAAACGTTTGTCTTGCTTGCTGATTGCAAGCACCCGGTGTGCAAAAGGCGGCCTGAAGGGATTCGGAAAAGCGGTATCCGGAGCCTCATGGCCAAAGTGAGCGCGGTCACCAGAGCGCGGTGACTTTGCTCCGCCGCTGGCGGAGGCGGCACTTTCAAATCCGCCGTGGCCGCATCCCGCAGAAGCTTGTAAGGCGGGCGATATAATCGAGTTGAGAGATTCGAGCAACGGTATGGAGAATCCCGCGGACGGGAAAAAATCGCAGGACGGCGCAAGGCCGCGGGCCCATCAGACAGCCAGCCTGAAGCAGGTGGCTCAGCATCTCGGTCTCAATCCCGCCACCGTCTCCGTGGTTCTGAACGATGTGCCGGGACGATCGATTCCCCAGGCGACGCGCGATCGCATCAAGGCCGCCGCGAAGGCGATGAACTACCAGCCCAATCTGCTGGCGCGTTCGCTGCGCAGCCGCAGAACTCTGACCATCGGCATCCTGGTGCCGGAGCTGGGCGAGGGATATCACACCCAGGTAATGAGCGGCATCGGCGATCAGCTGATCCAGGCAGGGTACTTTTACTTTACCGCCCACCACCGGCACAAGCAGAATCTCATCGAGGACTACACGCGGATGCTGATTTCGCGCGGAGCCCAGGGGCTCATTGCGATCGACACCCACCTCGAGCATCCCATTTCCGTTCCCACCGTCGCGGTGCCGGGTCACCAGCATATCGAAGGCGTAACCAACGTGCTGCTCGATCACGCGCGGGCCGCGGAGCTTGCCTTGGGACATCTCTACGATCTCGGCCATCGCCAAATCGCGTTCATGCACGGCCAGCCTTTCAGCGCCGACTCCAATGAGCGCTGGAGCCACCTGATTGCCGTGGCCAAGCGTATGGGGCTTGAGATCAAACCTGAGCTCGTGGCCACGCTTGACCGTGACATGACCTCGCCGGAACTGGGCTTCTCCGTGATCCAAAAGCTGCTGGCCGCCAAAAAACCGTTTACGGCGATCATCGCCTTCAACGATATTTCGGCCATTGGCGCGATTCGCACGCTGAGGGATTTCAACCTGCGCGTGCCGGAAGACGTTTCCGTCATGGGCTTCGACGACATCAAAGCGGCGGCGTTCGCGCTGCCGCGCTTGACCACCATCCGTCAGCCGCTCGAGGAGATTGGACGGATCGCGACACAGAGTTTGCTCAATCGCATTCACAAAACGGTGCCCCCGCGCGACGAGATTATTGTGGAGCCCAAGCTGGTTATCCGTGAGTCCACGGGGCCCGCGAGAAGCTGAAAAGTCGCTGCGCCGCGCAGCTCCGGTCCATCCCCGCCAGCTCAAGATCCGGCGATGGTGACGGCAATCTTGATGGAATCGGGATGCGACTGGAGAGCTTGAGCGAACTGCTCCATCGGGAATCGATGAGTGATAAGGCCGCGAACGGCTTCCGGCCATTTTGCGTAAAATGCCGACAAGTCATCAACCGCCAGAGTGAACGCCTCCGCTCCCGCATTGACCACTCCAACTACGGCCTGATTTCGCATAACCAGGTTCCTGATGATTGCCGGCGGGTTCGCGACTTGGAGATGCCGATCATGGGGCACGCCGGTGAAGACGTAAGTTCCGTTCGGTGCGAGCCCATAAAGCAGATCCAGTGAAACCTGCGCAGCACCCAGCGCCTCGTAAACCACATCGATAGGCCCTGAAAGTGCTGAGGCAGCTTCCACCGGCGTATCGTCGGCGGATATAAAGGTCGCCCCGATGGCTTCCGCGAGACGAGCGCAGCGTCCGCTCCCCGGCCCGAGCGAGTAGACATAGGTTTTATAACCGGCACTAACCAGCTTCATTGCACCCAGAAGCCCCACCGGTCCGGCGCCAAGGACGAGCGCTGTGCCGCTGCTCCTCTTCCACGGCAGCCTGGACTGAATGCTGCTCACAGCCAGCATTGCCTTTTCGGCGATTGTGAGCGGCTCAACCAGCACGCCGACCTCGCGAAGATGCTGCGGCACCGAGTGCAGGTAACGGCGCTCCTCGACCACATATTCCGTCATGAAGCCGTGCAGG
>JASHUF010000216.1 GCA_030040175.1 Acidobacteriaceae bacterium | reverse complement strand
CTCGGGAGGCGAGGCGCAGCGCATTCAACTGGCCACGTCGCTCGGCTCGCGCCTCGTGGGCGCGCTCTATGTTCTCGACGAGCCTTCGATCGGCCTGCACACGCGCGATACCTCGCGGCTCATCCGCATCCTGGCCGAGCTGCGCGACCTGGGCAACACGATCCTTGTGGTGGAGCACGATGCCGACGTGCTGCGCGCGGCCGATCATCTGCTCGACCTTGGCCCCGGCGCGGGCGAGTTCGGCGGCAAAATCCTGGCAGACGGCGTGCTTGCCGAAATTGAAGCCAATCCGCATTCGCTCACGGGCCGCTACCTTTCCGGCAAGATTGCCATTCCCGTGCCCACGCGGCGGCGCGCGCCGGGCCGCGAGAAACTGGTGCTGCGCGGGGCGCGCGCCAACAATTTGCACGGGCTCGACGTGGAGATTCCGCTCGGTCTTCTGGTTGCCATCACCGGCGTCTCCGGGTCGGGCAAGTCCACGCTGGTGCACCAGGTGCTTTATCGCGGAATCGCCCGCGCGCTGGGGCAGAGCGACGGCTCCGACCCGGCAGGGAGTTTTGCCTCGCTCGCCGGCGTCGAACGGCTCAACGATGTGGTGCTCGTGGACCAGACGCCCATCGGGCGCACGCCGCGCTCGAATCCCATCACCTACATCAAAGGATTCGATCTGATCCGCGAGCTGTTTGCGGCGCAGCCCGAAGCCAAGCGGCGCTCGCTCACGCCCGGGCATTTTTCCTTCAACGTGCCCGGCGGACGCTGCAATACCTGCGAGGGCGACGGGACGGTCACGGTGGAGATGCAGTTCCTTGCCGATGTGGAGCTGCCCTGCGAGGACTGCAACGGCACGCGCTACCAGGCCAAGATTCTCGAAGTCGAGTACAAGGGCAAGAGCATTCACGAAGTGCTGCAGATGACGGTGAAGGAGGCGCTGCGCTTTTTCGCCGGCCAAACCAAGCTGCTGGAGAAGCTGGCGGTTCTGGACGAGATCGGCCTGGGCTATCTGCGGCTGGGCCAGTCGGCCACCACGCTCTCCGGCGGCGAGGCGCAGCGGGTCAAGCTGGCCGCGCACCTGGCTGCGGTGCGCGCGGCGAACGCGACGGCCAAGCCTTCGCAGGCAAGCCGGGTTCTCTACATTCTCGACGAGCCCACGACGGGCCTGCACTTCGACGACATAGCGAAGCTGCTCACGGCGTTTCGCAAGCTGATTGACGGCGGCGGTTCACTGATCGTGATCGAGCACAATCTCGACGTAATCAAGAGCGCCGACTGGGTGGTCGATCTCGGGCCCGAGGGCGGTGAAGGCGGCGGACGGATTGTTGCCGAGGGCCCGCCGGAAGAGATTGCCTCCAATCTTCACTCGCACACCGGCAAGTGGCTGGCGCGCGTGCTCTGACGCGCTTCATCGGCTGCGGCTCCAAGGCCACAATTTGCCTTCGGACCAAGAATTCGGTAGAAAGGTAGGAACGATTGCACGCCTCTTCGTAAACGCTTCCGGAAACCTTTGTGAAATCCGCGCCTTTGCGCGCTGCCTCAGGAGAGAATCCCGTTGAGCCTCGCCGCCGGACCCGCCGGGAAAACGAATCTTACCTCTTCAAGCGATGCGCGCCCCAAAGGCGGATTGATTCCATCGGGCCGGATGCTGCCCTTCGTCCTGGTGACGGCGCTCTTCTTCCTGTGGGGCGTGCCCAACAATCTCAACGACATTCTCATCAGCCAGTTCATGAAATCGTTCGAGATGACCCGCCTGCAGGCGGGGCTGGTGCAATCGGCGTTCTACATGGGCTACTTTCTGCTCGCGATTCCGGCGGCGCAACTGATGCGGCGAGCCGGATACAAGGCCGGGATTCTCGCGGGCCTATGCCTGTACGGATCGGGTTGCATTCTTTTCTGGCCTGCCGCCATCCTGAGCCGGTATTGGTTTTTCCTGATGGCGCTGTTTGTGATCGCCAGCGGCCTTTCGTTTCTTGAAACGGCTGCCAGCCCGTTCATCATCCAGGTGGGCGACCCCGCGACGGCCGAGCAGCGCATCAATTTCTCGCAGGCCTTCAATCCGCTGGGAAGCATCACCGCGGTGCTGCTCGGCAGCCGCTTCATCTTTTCCGGTATAGAGTTGAGGCCGGCACAGATTGCCGCCATGCGGGCGCAGCATACCTATACCTCTTATCTCCGCTCCGAGACCCTGCGCGTCGTCAATCCTTACCTGGTGCTTGGCGCAGTGGTGCTGTTCTGGGCCGTCCTGATCGCGTTCACGCCGTTTCCCCACGCCGGCTTGGACTACTCCAAGGAAAGCCGGACCCATGACACCTCAAAACCGCTCTGGATGCGGAAACATTTTGCCTTTTCCGTCGCGGCGCAATTCCTTTACGTGGGCGCGCAGGTGGGTACATGGAGCTTTTTCATCGCTTACGCCATGCGCTATACCGACCTGACGCAGCGCGCAGCCGGATACTGGCTGACTGCAGTACTGGTCGCATTTACGGCTGGCCGGTTCGTCTCCACATGGCTCCTGCGCCTGATCCCGGGTGCGACTCTGCTGGGCGTTTACGGCGCTTTGAATGCTGTCATCTGCGCCATCGCCGTGCTCTGGCCGGGCTGGATCGGTGTGGGATGCCTCATCGCGGTCAGCTTTTTCATGTCCATCATGTACCCGACGATCTTTGCCCTGGGCGTAAAGGGGCTGGGCCAGCGCACCAAAAGCGGTTCGGCGTTTATCGTGATGTCGATTGTGGGAGGGGCGGCACTCACGCCGCTGATGGGCGTGGCGTCCACCGTGGCGCTCGGCTATATTTTGCCGGCGCTTTGCTTTGTGGGCGTCGCCGTCTACGCGTGGTTCCTCGCGAAGCCGGAGCCGGAGGAGCTGACCGAAGCCGCGTGACGCGCGGGTTTGGTTGGACGGATGCGCCTACTCGGCCACGACCGGGTTGGTGAGCGATCCCAGACCCTCCACCGTAGCGGTTACCGTGTCGCCGGGTTTGAGCCAGCGTTTCGGCGTGCGGCCCATGCCCACCCCCGACGGCGTGCCCGTGGAGACGATGTCGCCGGGCAGGAGCGGGGCGATAGACGAGAGATATTCGATCAGCGCGGGAATGTTGAAGATCAATTCGCTGGTGGTGGAGTTCTGCAGCACTTCGCCATCGATACTCAGGCCGATCTTTAGGGCGTGCGGGTCGGCAATCTCGTCCGCGGTAACGATCGCCGGTCCCATGGGGCAAAACGTGGGAAAGCTCTTGGCCATGGACCACTGTGAGGTGGAGCGCTGAATGTCGCGCGCGCTGACGTCGTTGACGATGGTGTAGCCGTAGACGTGCTCGCGCCACGCCGAGGCGGGAATGCGGAAACCGCCTTTGCCGATCACGAAGGCGAGCTCCACTTCGTAATCCGGCTCGCTCGAGTTCTTCGGCAGCACAATGGCATCGCCGGCGCCGATCAAGGCAGTCTGCAACTTGAAGAAGACGACGGGAAAATCGGGGAATGGCAGCCTGGATTCGATGGCGTGCTCGCGATAGTTCAGTCCGATGGCGAAGATGCGCGGCGGATGGGTGAGAGGCGCGTGGAGGCGCACGTCATTGAGGTTATAAGCCGGGTAGGTTCCCGGCGGATCGATCGCCGTAAGGCCGGCTTTGATCATGGCCATCGTGTCGGCGTAGGGCGTGCTGGAGAGATCCATAACGAGGTTCATCTCCGCAAACAAGGCGCCGGGCCGAGGCGCGCCGCCTTCAATGGAAAAAGTAACAATTCTCAAGGATGACCTCCGGGATTGACTGTCTCTTGGCGCAATGCGTCGAAGCGAGTGAAACTTAGATCATCGTAAAGCAGCCTGGCAAAGGCAAATCAGGTCGCGCGGACGCCGGACACAATCTTCAGATAGGCGCGCGCGGTCTCGGTGACGGTCTCCGGGTTGCCGGCGTCGATGGCGGCGAGATTCACGAGGTCGCTGCCCACGCCGAGGGCGCGTGCGCCCGCCGCGAGGAAGCCGGCAGCCGTTTGCAACGAGACGCCGCCCGTAGGAATAATTTTGAGCTGCGGAAATGGGGCCAGAAGAGATTGCACGTAGCTCGCACCGCCCACGGCAGAGCAGGGAAAGATCTTCACGTAGTCGGCGCCGGCATTCCACGCGGTGATGGCCTCCGTGGGCGTGAGCGCACCCGGGCAGGCAATTTTCCTGTTGGCTTTGGTCACGCGGATGACTTCGGGGTGAAAACTTGGGCTGACGACAAACTCGGCACCCGCATCCATGGTGGCCTGCGCCTGCTCCGCCGTGGTGACCGTGCCCGAACCGAGCAGGAGGTCCTTCGGACTGTACTGGCTTCGGAGCTCCTTCAGCAGATCGATGGCGCCGGGGACGGTCATTGTGACTTCGACAATGGTGACGCCGCCGGCAATCATGGCGTCGACCACGGCGCGCCCCTGGGCAATGCTCCTGGCGCGCAGCACGGGGATCAAGCGCACGCGTTCGATGAACTCCTGTGTCGTTTCCGGCATTGTTTCCATTTTACGGCGGCGTAGGCCTTCAGCCGGCCTTAGCGCGCAATGCGCGCGGAGCCCCCTTTGATCAGGCGCTCCACTTCCGCCAGCGTAGCCATGCTGGTGTCGCCGGGCGTGGTCATGGCCAGCGCGCCGTGAGCCACGCCGCACTTCACGGCCCACTCGATTCCTTTGCCGGCGAGCAGCCCGTAGATTAGCCCGCTGGCAAAACTGTCGCCGCCACCGATGCGGTCGAGAATATCGATCTCGCGCTGCGGGACGTGAACGATCTTGTCCGCGTAGAGCGCAATCGCGCCCCACGCGTTGCGGCTGGCGGTCTGCGCGGTGCGCAGCGTGCTGGCCACGAGCTTCAGATTCGGATAGGCCGCCGCGACCTCGCGCAGCATCTCTTCGTAGCCGGCGATGGGCAATTCGGCGAAGTCCGCGCTCACGCCCTTAATCTCGACGCCGAGCATCGCGGAAAAATCCTCCTCGTTGCCCAGGAGCAGATCCACTTTGCGCACGATCTCGCGATTGACTTCCTGCGCCTTCGCCTTTCCGCCGGTCGACTTCCACAGCGATTCGCGAAAATTCAGATCGTAGGAAATCAGCGTGCCGGTTTTGCGTGCGGCCTCCATGGCTTCAATGGCCACTTCAGCTGTCGAAGGTGAGAGCGCCGCGAAGATGCCGCCGGTGTGAAAGCACTTGGTGCCGTTCTCGTCTCCAAAGATCCAGTCCCAGTGAAAATCGCCGCGCTTCGCCTGGCTGATGGCAGTGTGGCCGCGGTCGGAGCAGCCGGCGGCCGCACGCACACCAAAGCCGCGCTCGGTAAAATTCAGGCCGTTGCGCACGGTTCTTCCCACGCCGTCATAAGGAACCCATTGGAGCAGAGACGTGTCCACGCCGCCCTGCAGGATGCAGTCCTCCACCAGGCGGCCCACGGGATTGTCGGCCAGCACCGTGGCAATGGCGGTGCGCAGGCCGAAGCAGCGGCGCAGCCCGCGCGCGACGTTGTACTCGCCTCCGCCCTCCCACACCTCGAAATGCCGCGTGGTGTGAATGCGGCCTTCTCCGGGATCGAGGCGAAGCATCACTTCGCCCAGGCTCAGGCAGTCCCAGCGGCGCGAGGCCTCGGGAATGGAAATCGCCTCCATCGTCACCCAATAATCTATCGCATGGCCCTGCCGCCAGCCTGTGCAGGCGGATGGCGCTGAATCAGCGGCCTCTTGCGGGATGCATCGCGCGGGGCGGGCAGCGTACACTGCATGGGGCGCGAAAGCACCTGCACGCGCGGCTGCGGGAGAACGGGAAATTCGAGAGGAACAGAGCGACGATGGCGGAAGGGCGCAAGTTGCGCATGGGATTGGTGGGCGGCGGGCCGGGCGCATTTATCGGGCCGGTGCATCGCATCGCGGCGGAGCTGGACGGCCGGTGCGAGCTGGTTGCAGGCGCGTTCTCGCAATCGGCGGAGCGCTCGCGCGCGGCCGGCGCCGCCTTTGGCATCGACCCGGCGCGCGCGTACGCCAACTACAGCGAGATGATCGAGGCGGAAAAGAAACGGCCCGATGGAATCGACTTCGTGGTAATTGCCACGCCCAATCATCTGCACCTGCCTGTCGCGCAGGCCGCGCTCAGTGCCGGCATACCTGTGATGAGCGACAAGCCCGCCACGGCAACCTACGCGGAGGTGCTGGAGCTCGAAACAGCCGTGCACAACTCGGGTCTTCCTTACGGACTGACGCACACCTACGCGGGCTACGCCCTGGTGCGCGAGGCGCGCGCGCTGTGTGCGGCGGGAAAGCTCGGGGCCATCCGCAAGGTGGCGGTCGAGTATCTGCAGGGATGGCTGAGCCGGCGGCTGGAGAGCACGGGTCACAAGCAGGCCGAGTGGCGCTCCGACCCGTCGCGCAATGGACCCGGCGGCGCCATCGG
>JASHUF010000215.1 GCA_030040175.1 Acidobacteriaceae bacterium | reverse complement strand
TCTCCACGGACTTGGCAGCCGCACCTGGTCGCTTGCCGGCATCACGCGGCCCGTCGCCCTGGTGCTCGTTGCCGCCGCCGTTCTCCACTGCCTGCCTTCGAGCTGGTTCGATCGTGCCAGACGGATCGCGGCCTGGGCGCCGTTCTGGGTTCAGGGACTTGCCCTGGCCGCCCTCGTCCTGCTCATTCAAACCCTTGCCGGCCGCGGCTCCGCTCCTTTTGTGTATGGCAATTTCTAACGCCTCCGGCCGCCTGCCGCTCCGTGCCGCTCCTCCGGGATTCCGGCACCCGGCCCGCGGATTCCCGTTCAAAACGGCCCTGGCCATCGTGGTCGCCGCGATCGCGCTTTTCGCCTGGCACCGGCGCTTCGATCGCTCCAGGGGACTTGCCCCCGGCATCTTCGCGGAAGCCTTCCATTTGCGCCGGCCGGCGCGGCCCGCGCCGCCCACTCCGCCAAGCCCGGCTCTCAACGCCAACCTGCCTCCGCCGTCACCTCTGCTCCAAGACGATACCCACGAGCTCGATCCCTTCTTTGCCGCTCTCTGGAAGCTCGAGCAGCGCCAATCCCCCGGCGTGGTCACCATTCTCCATTACGGCGACTCGCCCACCACCGCCGACCTCATCACCGGCGACATCCGCGCCCAGCTGCAGGCCCGCTTCGGCGATGCCGGCCGCGGCTACACCCTCATCGCCCGGCCCTGGGCCTGGTACGGCCATCGCGGCGTGGAGATGAGCGACCATGGTTGGCAGATCCGCACCGGCGTAGGACTGGTGCGCGAAGGCGTCTACGGCCTGGGCGGCGCCGCCTTTGAGGGCCAGCCCGGCGCCTCAAGCAAATTCACCCTCACCGCATCTCCGCAATCGGCCGCCGAGATCGAATACCTGGCCCATCCCGGCGGAGGCACGTTCTCCGTCCAGGCCGACGGCATCCCGATTGCCGGGCAATCGACAGCCGCCGATACGCAAGCTGCAGTCTCGCTCCGCGTCGCGCTCCCCGCAGGCACCAAGACGGTCACCCTCCAGCCCACCGAGAGCACGGTCACCCTCTTCGGCATCGACTTCCGCCGCGGATCGACGGGAATTCTTTACGACAGCCTCGGCCTCAACGGCGCAACCGTCAGCGTGCTCGCCCGCGTCCTCGCACCCGATCTTTGGCATGAGGAGCTCGACCACGCCGGACCCGCGCTCATCGTCGTCAACTTCGGCTCCAACGAGAGCAGCTTCGGCGACTTTGTCCACAAACAGTACGCCTCCGAGCTGCATCTCGCCATCGACCGCCTCCGCAAGGCCGCCCCCAATGCATCCATCCTCATCATGAGCCCCATGGACCGTGGCGAACGCCAGGGACTTGACGATATAGAAACCATGAGCACCATCCCCGAAATCGTCGCCATCCAACGCCAGGTGGCGGCGGAAACCCACTGCGCTTTCTTTGACACCTACGCCGCCATGGGTGCCCGCGGCACCATGGCCCGCTGGTATGCAGCCAACCCCCGCCTGGTCACCGCCGACCTGTTGCATCCCACGCCACAAGGCGCGGCAATTGTTGCCACTCTGTTCGTGCAGCAATTGAGCCTGCGGTATGATCGTTGGAAGATGCAGCAAGGAATCGCGCTCCCCCCGGCGGCGGCTCCGGCCGCGCCCCGCACGGCGGATGTGACCGCAGAGCCGAAGGCGGCGTCGGCGGCGCAGGCGAACGGCCGCGCCGGCGGCAGAAATGCGGGAACGCCATGAGCGCACGCCTGCTTGCCGCCCTGCGCGCATCCCTTCTGCCGGCGCTCGCCGCGCTCGCACTTCTTCCCGCCTGCGCGCAGACCACGCCGGCCCAAAAGAAAACCTCCGCGCACCCGGCAGCCGCATCCACGCGCCACACCACCACCGGCGCCGGCCACGCCGCCAGCGGCCGCAGGCATTCTTCCCGCGCCCGCGTCCATTACTACGTCGCGCGCGTCAGCCCCGCACGCCGAGCCGCGCTGGTGGAGGAGATCGGCGCGCGCCTCAAGGAACCCGCTCCGCACGCCATCGCCTACGAAGATGCGCTCGAAGGCTTTTACGCCCAGCTCGCCTCGCGCGAAGAAGAGCTGCACGCGGGCGACCCGGCCACCGGCACCCTGCGCGTCCTCCAGTGGGGCGACTCGCACACCGCCGCCGACGAGTTCACGGGGGAAGCCCGCCGCGTCTTCCAGCAGCAATTTGGCGATGGCGGCATCGGCTACTCTTACGCAGGCCATCCCTTCGCCGGCTATCGCATCATCGGCTCCGCGCGCGCCCAGTCGCCCGGCTGGAAGACGCAGGGCAACAAGTTTCTCGACCTCGGCGACGGGGACCTGGGGATGGGCGGCATCAGCCTCTCCACCGACCGCGCCGGCCAGTGGGTGACCCTCGACGCTCCCTGCACCGAGCTCGAACTCCAGTACCTCGAGCAGCCCGGAGGCGGCAGCCTGCGCTTTACCGACAATGACGGCGACCCCATCGAGATTCAGACCGCAGCGGATGAGACCGGCGCCGGTACCTTCCGCTATCCCTGCCCCGCCGGCGACCACCACTTCGAAATCACCACCGAAGACGCCGCGCCCGTCACCGTGCTCGGCTGGGTGGCCACGCAGCCCGGCGTCACCTGGGAGTCGATCGGCATCAACGGCGCCGAGGCCCCGCTCATCCTCAAATGGAACCAGCCGCTCTTCTCCTCCTATCTCAAGGACAACTCCCCCTCTCTGATCGTGCTCGCCTACGGCACCAATGAAGCCGCCAGTCCCGACTGGGACGAGGGAAGCTACGAGCAGGCCTTCGCCTCGCTCATCGACACCATCCATCAGTACGTGCCGGAGTCGTCCATCCTCGTCATCGGTCCCGGCGACCGCGCCGTCCTGCGCCATCACGCCTGGCGCGACTACGACGGCACCGGCCGCATCGTTGAGGCGCAGCGCGCCGTCTGCCGCACCCACGACTGCGCCTACTGGGATTGGCGCGATCGCATGGGCGGACCCGGCGCCATGCAGCAGTGGGTCTACGCCGGCTGGGCGCAGCCCGATCACACCCACTTCACCGGCGACGGCTATCGCGCCCTCGCCGACGCCTTCATGGCCGACCTCATGGCCGGCTTTGAATCCTACAAAGAGCGCCACTCCCCCGAGACCGAAACCGCCGGGCAACAAGACCTAAAAGGAGCCAGGAATGGGCCAGGAAGCACGAATCCTTAAAGTGCTGCAGCGCGTCTCCAAAAAAGACATTGTTCCCGCCGCCGATGAATCTCTCTTCGCCTCCGGCCTGCTCGACTCCTTCGCACTCACCGATTTTGTCGCCGGCCTCGAAGAGGAGTTCGGCGTCTCCATCCCTGACTCCGATCTCTCTGCGCGCAAGTTCGACACCCTCCGCAAAGTCGACTCCTACATCTCCGCGAAATCGGCCTGATGGCATACATCCGGGCATTCGGCTCTTATCTCCCCGCGCGCCGCGTGGACAACCACGAGCTGGCTCCGCTCGTCGGCGCCACGCCCGAATGGGTTCTCTCCGTCTCGGGAATCGAGGAGCGCCGCTACGCCGCCGAAGACGACACCGTGGCCTCGCTCGGCCTCGCCGCCGCACAGGATTGTCTGGCGAACGCCGGCATCGAAGCCGGCCAGCTCGGCATGCTCCTCGTCTCGTCGGGTTCGGCTGCGCGCTTCGCGCCCGGACCGGCCTCGCAGATTGCCGCGGCCCTCGGCCTCACTTCGACTCCAGCGCTCGACATTCCCGTGGCCTCCGCGGGCTCCCTCATCGCGCTCGCGCTCGCCAATGATCTCGCTCCGCGCTTCGGCCCCGTCCTCGTCATCGGCGCCGAGATCATGTCCCGCCGCATCGAGCGCGCGCCGGAAGGCAGGGACACCGCCATCCTCTTCGGCGACGGCGCCGGCGCTGCCCTCGTCGACCCAAACTCCGGCTTCGCCCGCATCGCCGACTCGCTGCTTGCAACCGACGGCACAGCCGCGGAGATCCTCAAGATCGAGCGCGACCGGATTTTCATGGACGGCAGGAGCGTCATCCTCCAGGCTTACCGCAAAATGCCGCGCGCCGTCACCGATCTGCTCGCGCGCAACGCGCTCACCCCGGCAGACGTCGGCGTCTTTCTTCTGCACCAGGCCAATCTCAACCTGATCGAGCGCGTCGCCGCCGGCCTGAAAGTTCCTCTCGACCGCTTCTTCGTGAACATCGCCCGCTACGGCAACACCTCTTCGGCCTCTTTGCTCATCGCCGCCGCGGAGTGGCATGGCTCGCTCGCTGCCCCGCTCGCCGCGCCCATCGTCTTTTCGGCCTTTGGCGCAGGCCTCCACTGGGGTGCGCTGCTGGCCCTCCCCGCGTGAGCGCGCCGCGCCGCGATTTCTCCTGAGCGCCTGCGCACTTCAGGCGTGCGTCCGCCCGGCGCAACACCTCAAAGCCGTGCATCGGCCACTCGGCCTCCCGGTATACTTCTTTCGGCAGCAGGATTCGCCCCGGTTCTCCATCTGCGGGGAGACTCGCGCCGCGTCCCGCAATCCCGGGCCTGTAGCTCAACGGTTAGAGCAGGGGACTCATAATCCCTTGGTTGGGGGTTCAAATCCCTCCGGGCCCACCAGAACCACCGCGGCCATCGGGGCCGCACCGGCGCACCTCCATCCCGGTTTACGGCGCATCCGTTCCACGGGTGGGCGGGCGCCCCCGCGCAGCGCGCCCACCCCGGCTCCGATTTTCCTTGAGACCGGCCTTGAGACGGACGCGGATCGGTAAAGACGGGCGTGCACGAATCGAGCTATACTGCTCTTCCGCGACGGCCCTGCAGAAAATGGACCGGCCCGAGCCGGATCACCCTGCCCTTTCGGTTGCCGGGAACGAGGAGGCTGCGATGAAAATTACGGACACCATCGGCGTGCTGCTGAAGCACAAAGGTCCGAACACGATACCTCCCCTCGAGCCCGGCCAGACGGTCTACGAGGCCCTCGAAATGATGGCCCGCTTCGACGTCGGCGCATTGCTGGTGATGGAAAACCAGCACCTCGTCGGCATCCTCTCCGAGCGCGACTACGCCCGCAAAGGCGTTCTGCGCGGCCACCACTCGAAAGAGACCCTCGTCAGCGAGCTCATGACCAGCCCCGTCCTCTGCGTCGCCCCCGAACAGACCGTGGACGACTGCATGAACCTGATGACCGAGCATCACTTCCGCCATCTGCCCGTGCTCCGCGGCGACACCTTGGCCGGCGTCGTCTCCATCGGCGATCTCGTCAAGTGGGTCATGTCCGGCCAGGAGCACACCATCCAGGCTCTGGAGGGCTATATCACCGGCGCCTATCCGGGATAAAGCCCGCGCCGCCAAAACATCCCCGAAGGATGCCACGAGAATGGCCCAGGCTGGAACCGTCATCCGCAGCTGCGGATGACGGGCGGAGTCCCGCGAAACATGTCCCAAAAGGAATCCCCGGCCCCGTTAGGAGCGATGGAACCGGCCCGCTCCCTTCCCTCGCCCACCCTATAATGGCCGCAGTGGGGCTCGCGCCTCATTGCCGGCCTCAACTTCGGTCAAACAGCGAGAAGCCTCTTGGCTCGTGAGCTTTATACCGCGCGTCTTGCGCGAAAAACCTGCCTCTCTGAAGTAGCCCAGTGCTACCACTTCGAATTCTTCCTTGAAGGCAGGGAGAGCTTTCCCTTCATCTCCGGCCAGTTCATCTCCGCCGTAGCCCAGGACAAGAACGGCAAGCTGCAGACGCGCGCCTACTCCATCGCCTCCGGCCCGCAAGCCAACCGCTTCGACCTCTGCGTCAACCGCGTGGAGAACGGCTTCTTCTCAAACCACCTCTGTGACCTGCCCGAGGGTGCAACCATGCAGGTTCACGGGCCTCACGGCCACTTCGTTCTGCAGCAGCCCGTCACCGATTCCATTCTCGTGGCCACCGGCACCGGCGTCGCGCCCATGCGCGCCTTCGCCCAGTGGCTCTTTCCTGAGAACGGCCCCGACCGCAGCGGCGGCAAGCACATCTGGCTCGTCTACGGCACCCGCTACGAGACCGATATTTACTACCAGGACGAGTTCGAAGCCCTCGCCCGCCGCGTGCCTAACTTCCATTACCTGCCCACGATCAGCCGTGCGCAAGACGCCTGGACCGGCCTGCGCGGCCACGTGCAGCCGCACATCTCCAAAATCGTCAAGGAGCGTGCCGCGCGCCTCGGCCAACCTTTGCCCGCAACCCCACCGGACGGCGATCCTGCCATCCTTGCCGCCGGGCTCCGCTTTGACAGTTACATCTACATCTGCGGCCTCAACTTCATGGTCTCCGAGGTGCGCGACCTGATGACGCGCTACGGCTGGCACAAAAACCAGATCGTCTTCGAGCGCTACGACTGAGGGCCCCGCTCGATCGAGCGGCCGCAATGACCAGCACCGCTGGAGCGAACCCTGCTTGAGAAGCCCTGAGTTCAAAGACTGAGCCAACCAGGGAGTCCTGGTTGAGACGGGGCCTGGTCTGGATCAAGCCTCTCCTTGAAGATCGAGTGCGGCCGGGAGTCGACCGGAACTAGGGAACCAAAAGAAGCATTGACATTTCCCCGGAAGCCCACTATTCTCCCCGCATTCCTCTCTATTCTTCCAACCTTTGTTCTCTGATGCGGGATACATAATGCAATATCGGTTGCATTCAGGGCTGCGGCGCAACGGGCTATTTCCAGGGCCGAAATACTCTGTTCTCTTCTCGCCGTTTCACCCGGCATGCAGAGTGCCCATCTTCTCCCTTCTTTCCTTTCTGTGCCTCGGGATGCTCCTCCATACAACTCGCGCATGGTCCCAGGAGTGGAAGTTTGTGAAAGGCATCGCGGTCGGCAAATATGCCGAGCGATCGGCCACCGTGCCGGGCCGCAACGAGATTTATGTAGCCAATCGAGGGAGCTGCAATCTCTCGGTCATCAGCACAATCGGCAGGGAAAGCATCCAGACCATCGAGCTGGGCAAGACGCCCAAGGCCTTGGTCGCGGGGCACGATGGCCGCGTGTACGTTCTTGCGCAGGATATCGTTCGCCCGCCCTGCGAGCTGCCTCAAAACGAAGACGGAAATTACCGGGTGGGGATCGTCAACGCGGAAAGCAATGCCGTGGAATCATGGGTAAGCCTTCCCGGACTGCGCTGGGACGACATGGCGCTCACCGTCGACGGAAGGTTGTTCCTGACACGTGTGATTGAGTCCCCGGGCGTTTACCTGCTGGATACACTGAAGCGGGAGTTTCATGAGAAGCCGGTTATACCCGGAGAGGAGGGCTGCCCCGTGGATCTGGCGCTCGCCGAACAGCAAAACGAACTGTTTGTGTCTTATCAGTGTGGTGGATGGCCGGGACACGATCCCATTGGCATATACTGCTTGGCCGCCAGAGATACATGTCATGCAGCCTACGAGGAGATTGCCAGCGTCAGCGGCTTTCCCAATGTGGGCGGCGTGATGTCGGTGTCGCCCGACGAAAGCTTTCTTTCCGCCTATGGCGATGACGCCTGTTCAAGCGCCTCCTACGACCACAAAGGGTGCCCTGGCAACGATCCTGTCCAGGGCACGGATCAACCCACCCGAATCCTGAATTTGATCGATACCGACAGCCTCGTCGTGCGCACCTACGCGTTTCCGATGGGAGACGATGGCAAATTCGTTTCCTTCTCCCCGGAACTTGAGGCATATATCGGCGGCCAATCCGGCATTAAGGTGATGAAGAAGCCCGGCGTGGATCGCCCGGAAAAGCTGGACCCGGATCAATTGCAGCCGCCTATACCCAAGGACGATATTTGCCACGACCTGAATGACGCAGGCCAGATTCAGTTTAGCCGGACCGGCAGCGTGGAATCTATGTACGCCATCGCGGCAGACGCCAGCGCCGTTTGTATCTTTGAGCGGCCCGCTGCGGCCGCGAGCGCGCCCTCAGAATCCCCCTCACAGCCCTCGGACCGGCGGATAAAAGCAGGGAAAACCTACGCCATCGTGATGGGGATCAATTCCTACAAGTGGCCCACGGATCCGCTCATACACGCGGTTGATGATGCGGCCAGTGTAGCCGTGGAGCTGGAGGAGCAGTTTGGGTTTGACGTAACCACACTGCCCGGGAACCTGAAGTGTGAAGGCGCCGCCTGCAGCGTCACCAAGAAACAGGTAATGGACGCCTTTCAGAATCTGCTGTACGACCACGGAGAGAAACGCGCATTCGATCCTGGAGATCAGCTGCTTGTCTATGTCGCGTCTCACGGAGATCGATGGCCGGATGCGGATGGCTCCTCGCACCCTTACCTGGTCACGTCGGATTCAATACCGAATTTCAGCGACCCTCCCAATCCGGGCATCGCCGCCACGGAGGTCGACTACCGCGACATCTGGAGCCTCTTGGAGCATTCGAATATTCGGCACGTGTTGTTTGTTGTTGACTCATGCTTCGCCGGCTTCTATGGAAAAGAGGACTTCGGCGGTCCCACCTTTCAGATTCCTCTTCAGAATGGAAAGCCGTTCTTCCGCTCCAGGTCACTGCCGCAAGCGCTCGATCGGGATACCGGCACCACGCGCAAATATCTTTCTGCCTCGCCCTTCGCCACTCAGCAGGTTCTCGATCAATCGCCCTTTACTGAAACCTTTGTTCAAGCTCTTCATACTTTGCAAAGCAGCACTGCGGGTTATTTCACCTTCGAGAGCGTGCTGACGCAAATGGTGAATCTCGACCCGCAGCCGCGGCCAACCAGCTATGGCCCGAGTGACACCGCCCATGGCGATTTTCTTTTTGTCCCACATACGCTTGATACCGCCCGGCAGCAGCTCAAGAGCAGCTTGGCCGTTCCTCTAACGCATTGAATTGAAGCGGAGGTGCCAGCATGAACAGGCATGAGAAGGAATCACCGGTTAGCCAGGATCGAAGAGATCTTTTGCGTGCGGGTCTGGCTTTGGGGAGTGGAACCATCCTCTGCCCCGATGCCTTGGCGCGAGCTCTTTTGAGCCAGGCAGGTGCGGATGCGTCTCCCGATGCCGGCCTCGATCAGGAATCGCTCGCCCTCTGGTCAAATCGCCTCGCGGGATCTCCCGTTTTGACCAGGACGACGCGTCCCGAGCCCGACCGGCCGGCATTCTTCTGCTTCACGCAGGACAAAGGCTTTGTGCCGGTCGAGTTTGATACCGATGGCAAAACCGATCTGGCCGGGTTGCTCCCCGCTACGGCGGCAAGTCTGAAGCTGGCAGTGAACATCGTTCGTCCCAACCGCGAGCATTTCGATTACATCGCG
>JASHUF010000214.1 GCA_030040175.1 Acidobacteriaceae bacterium | reverse complement strand
CCGCGGTTCGCGCCCTCCTCAAGATGGCCGTAAGGGTCCCGGCGTGGAACCGGCGGGAACGCATCCTGGCTGCCTGCGTCCGTGTACGGGCTCTGGTTCGCGCGCGCCTCCTCCGCTTCGCCCGGAGAAAGGTCCGCGGTGGGTGCGGCCGACGATCCCGCGGCGCCCCGCACCTCCGCGCCCCCACCCTCCTGCGCATCGAGCGCGACCAGTTTTTCCACCAGCCGGCGGCTGGCCGCTGCCACCAGCCGCAGCTCGCTGCCATAGTGCGCGAAAGGCACGGCCAGCACGCCCGGCTCCTCCAAGAGATCGCAATACAACCCCAGCGCCGTGACCATGTTCCGGGCATCGTGCGCCACTTCGGCCAGGCTTTCGCCCCGGGAGCCAAGACTTGCCAGCGTCTGCATCATGGCTTCCACACGCTGGCGGCCGGCGATTCCCCAATCTCCCGCCTGCTCCATGTTCCCCCCTGTCCGGCGGCCGCTTCCCCCCTCGGCCACCGGAATGCTGCATTGAATCCCCCCGCCTTGCGGCCGCCGCTGCCTCGGCTTCGCGCATCCTCACACGGGCCTCCGGCAGCGGCATCGCCCTGCGATCGAACTGGTTCCGGTTTCGAGAGCCGGCCGCTGCCGCCCATCCTTCACCCCACCCCGTGCGCGGGCGCTTTGGACCTTGCAATCGCGCAGCAGGGCGGGGCCGCCGGCGTTATCCGGTTCCCAAATCTGCTTTTTGCTTGCGAAGCTTGCCCGTTCTCATACACGCCGCGTGCCAAACTAGGAGAAAGTTCTTAAGTTCCTGATAAGGGAAGAACTTCGTCTAGGTTTTCAATCGAGTGAATAACCGGTGGAAATCCGGACTCATTTCAAATTGGAACTCCCGCTTATCGGCTCCAGCAGCTAAGTTCTCAAAGTTCAGGGCGTTACTGGTCTTTTTCAATTCGGGATACGAACTCGTGAATTTTCCCGCTTCGGGCCAGCGCGACTGTGCCAAGGGGCCGGCCCGGGGCACCTCCCTTAAAATCCTTCTTATGCAATCTTCCGGCGAGTTCTTCCGCCCCGGCGGCCGAGCCCCCTCCCAGCTGCGCCCGTTTGGCCTCACTCCGGGATTCGTGCAGACCGCCGAGGGGTCGGTCCTGGTTGCGCTCGGCAACACCCGCGTGCTCACCTGCGCCACCATTGAACAAGGAGTCCCGGGCTGGCTGCGCAACGCCGGCCGGGGATGGGTGACGGCCGAGTACTCCATGCTGCCCCGCTCCACGGTGACGCGCACGCCGCGCGAGAGCGAGCGGGGCAAGATCGGCGGACGCACGCACGAGATTCAGCGGCTGATCGGCCGGAGCTTACGCTCCGTTGTGGACATGCAGGCGCTGGGCGAACGGACGGTGATCCTGGACTGCGACGTGATCCAGGCCGACGGGGGCACGCGCACGGCGGCCATCACCGGCGCGGCCGTGGCCCTGGCCCTGGCGCTCGACGGGCTGGTGAAAGCGGGCACGCTCAAGGCTTCGCCGCTCAAGCAGCTGGTCGCGGCCACGTCGGTGGGCGTCGTGGGCGGCACGGCGCTGCTCGATCTTTGCTATGAGGAGGACGCGCAGGCCGAGGTGGATATGAACGTGGTGATGACAGCGGACGGGGGGCTGGTGGAGACGCAGGCGACGGCGGAGAAGGGATCGTTCTCCCGGGCGCAGTTGAATGGGCTGATCGACCTGGCCGAGTCGGGGCTCAAAGAGATTTTTGCCGCGCAGAGGACGGTCCTGGGCTTGTAGAAGCGCCGCGGGCTTGTCACGCTATTCCTGCATCCATCCGACTCTTGAGCGAATCAGTGCATGAGAACCCGCAGGAGGGGCCTGCCATGCCCAAGACCTCCCCATCGGCTCAAAGCGCTTCCTTGCGCCGGCACCTCAACGACCTGCTCACGGGCTCGAATGCCCACGCGGATTTCGAGGTTGCGATCAAGAATCTGCCGGCTGCCCTGCGGGGCAACCGGCCGGTGGGTGCAGAGCACTCGCCGTGGGAGCTGCTTGAGCACCTGCGCATTGCGCAGGAGGACATCCTCGATTTCTCCCGCAATCCCCAGTACAGGGAGCGGCCCTTCCCCGAAGGCTACTGGCCGGCAACCGCCGCGCCTCCCGATGAAAAAGCCTGGGAGAAGAGCGTGCGCGCCTTCCGCAAAGACCTGAAGGCTTTTTGCGCGCTCGTCTCCGACCCGCAAGCCGATCTCTACGCGAGGTTTCCGCACGGCGACGGGCAGACCCTGCTGCGCGAGGCCCTGCTCCTGGCCGACCACAACGCCTACCACGTGGGCCAGCTCATCCTGGTGCGCCGGCTGCTGGGCGCGTGGCATTGAGGCAGGGGTCAGGTTTCAGGTTTCAGGTGTCAGGTGTCAGGTGTCAGGTTTCAGGGGTCAGGTGTCAGCGGTCAGGGATCAGCGCCGCATGGACGCAAGAAAAGCGCCGCCTACGGGATGCGGCGCTTCTTGTATTTCCTTCCGGCACCCCCAAAGCGGGGTGCGCCCTCAGCGTGCCGCGAGCGACGGCCGCGTGTCCAGCGAGCCGTTGGCGTAGCCCTTGGCCATCTCCGAAATCGGGATGGGCTTGTAGTCACCGGCGTGGCCGGCCTGGCCGAACTCGGTCATGCGCTGGGCAACCACTTTGGCCATGGCTTCGCGCGCGGGCTTCAGGTAATCGCGGGGATCGAACTTCTCCGGACTCTCGGCGAAGACCTTGCGGATGGCGCCGGTAATGGCGAGGCGATTGTCGGTATCGACGTTGATCTTGCGCACGCCGTTGCGGATGCCGAGCTGAATCTCCTCGACGGGCACGCCCCAGGTGGGCTTGAGCTTGCCGCCGTACTGGTTGACGATGTCCTGGAGATCTTTGGGCACCGAGGAGCTGCCGTGCATGACCAGATGGGTGTGCGGCAGGCGGCGGTGAATTTCGATGAGAACGTCCATCTTGAGCACGGAGCCGTCGGGCTTCTTTGAGAACTTGTAGGCGCCGTGGCTGGTGCCGATGGCCAGAGCCAGCGCGTCCACGCCGGTGCGCTCGGCGAACTCGACCGCCTGGTCGGGATCAGTGATGTGCTCGAGTCCCGAACCGCCCGCGCCGTGCCCGTCCTCCACGCCGCCGAGCACGCCAATCTCGCCCTCGACGGTGATGCCGCGCTCGTGCGCGTAATCGACCACGCGGCGCGTCACCTCCACATTCTGTTCAAAGGTGGAAGGCGTCTTGCCATCCTCAAGCAAAGAGCCGTCCATCATCACCGAGGTGTAGCCCAGGGCGATGGCGCTCTTGCAGGTCTCAAAGCCGTTGCCGTGGTCCTGGTGCATGGCGATGGGAATGTCGGGGTTGAGCTCGGCCGCGGCCTGGATGAGGCGGAAAAGGTAAAGGTCCTCGGCAAAGGCGCGCGCGCCGCGGCTGGCCTGCACGATGACCGGCGACTTGGTCTGCCGGGCCGCCATCATGATGGCCTGAATCTGCTCCATGTCGTTCACGTTGAACGCGCCCACGCCGTAACCGCCTTTGGCAGCCTCATCGAGGAGCTGCCGCATGGATACCATAGGCATAAAAACTCTCCTTCCCTCTTGAAGAATGGCTCGGCCCGCACAATCGGCATCACAAGGTCCGCGAAATGACGGCCCGGTCGCGGGAGCCGCGATCATCCTTATGGTAGCAGAGGGGCGCAAGAAGAATTTGTGGCGGCGAACCCATGGCGACAAGGTTCGAGGGAAAATGGACCGGAGCAAAAACGGGCCCGCCCGGAAATGGGAGTGGACATGGGAATGGCGGTGCGGTTCAGGCCATTTCGGCGGAGACCGGCGCTGCCTCGCCCGCAGCCGCCTCGGCTTCTGCGGCTTTCTTGAGCAGCCAGGTTTGAAATCCGTCCACAATGGCCATCAGCGCCGCCTGGTTGAGGTCACTGCTCACGCCCGCGGTGATCCACGGTTCATGCCCGTCGGCGTGGAAGCTGACGGTGACGCGCACGTGCGCGGCGGAGTCGTGTGCGGAGACATCGAGCGCGGCCACGGTGAAGGTTCCCAGGCGCATCTCGGCGAGCGCCGGGTACCATTTTTCCAGCTCCTTGCGCATGGCCTTGGTGAGCGCGTCGATAGGACCGGCGCCTTCGGCGCGCGTGGTTGCCACCGCGGGGCCGGCGCCCTCGGCGCGCGAAGTGGCCACGCTCGAGGCGGCCATTGTCGAGTCGCCGACGGTGAGGGTGATGAAGGCCTGCACGAAGCGGCTGCCGATCTCGTCAGACTCGTCAAAGACGCGCCAGCTCTTCAGGCTGAACCAGTTGGGCAGTTGCCCCAGCACCCGCAGGCAGGCCAGGCGGAAGGAGGTCTCGCTGGCCGTGAAGCCGCCGCCCTCGATCATGGCAGCATTGGAATCCATGAGCGCCTGCGCCTGCGCGGCGTTGAGCGGGACGCCGAGCGCCTCCGAGAGCAGAATCACGTTGGCGCGGCCGGACTGCGCGTTCACGCCGATGACGGGGTTCGCGCCTACGCGCGCGGGATCGCACCATAAATAAGCGCCCGGGTTCTTGCGCTCGCTCGACCCGTGCATGCCCGCCCAGGTGCCGAAGGCGCCCGCGCCTACAATGGGCGCGCCGTGCGGCGCCTCGAGACCGAAGGCGCCGTAGGCCTGGTGGGCGAGGCTGGTGAGGCCGGCCAGCGATTCGGGAGGAACGAACTCGGCTTCGTCGCGCAACTGCATGGCGCCGATGACCGTGGTCAGGTTCACGTTGCCGCAGCGCTCGCCCGTGCCCAGCAGCGTCCCCTGCACGTGTGTGACGCCGGCGAGAATGGCCGCGCGGGTGTTGGCAATGCCCAGGCCGCGGTCGGTGTGGCCGTGGAAGCCGAAGCGGCCTGCGGGGAAGTCGCGGATGAGACCGGTCATGACCAACGCCACTTCTTCCGGGCTGGCCCCGCCGGTGGTGTCGCAGACCACGATGCGGCTCACCTTCTGCTGAACGCACTGTTCGGTCAGCTCGCGGAAGTAATCGAGGCTGCGCCGGGCAAAGTCGGGGTCGGCGGCCATGCCGTTTTCGCGCCGGCCGCAGTTGGCGTCCATGGCGTGCTCGAGATCGACGATCACCTCGAGACCACTCGACTGCAGGCAGTCGATGGTCTCCCTCGTCATGAGCAGATTTTCTTCGGGAGTGGTTTCGAGCGACCGGGTCACGTCCAGCAGGCGCGATTTGACCACCACCACCGCGACCGGCACACGCGCCTTGTGCTCGAGGATGAAGCGCACATCGGGCCAATCCGTAACCTTTGTCCCGCGGCCCCGCGTGCGCCCAAAGAGCGCGAGTTTCATTCGCCCGGTGTCCACAGTGCGCAGTGCGCGCGTCAGCTCGCTGACAAATTGGTTGGCGCCGGCAAAGCCGATCTCGGCATACTTCACCCCGAACGCAGCCATGCGCTCCAGCAGCATGACCGCATTGGGCACGGAGATTTCGAGGTTCGGCTGCTGCAGCCCGTCGCGCAGGCTGGTGTCGAACAGCTCCACTCTTCTTGTTTCGCGCTGACTCATCTCGCTCGGGTCTCGGCTGCTTTCATCATATCCCGGCAGCGAATTCCAGGCGAGGCAAAGCACATTTCCGAATACCTACAATTCTGCGCCCGAAAAGAATTAGGCCGGCGAAGCACCTGGTTGGGGCATGCAAGCGATCAGCATGCGCGCATTTGCGCAGGTCAAACCACGGTAAAGTTAACCACTTGCACCGCTGCCAGTCGCTCGCGAATCAGTGACTCAACCTTGTCGACCTGCCCGACCAGATGAATCAAGAGCTCATGGCTCTCTGAATAGAACTGCTCCGTGCGGACAATATTGTTACTCTTCATGGCTTCGGTGATGGCTCTTAGGTTCTTCCTGACGAGCTGGACGGTCGCCTTATGCGCTTCGTTAGCCACGTCTCGGATCGGAGCGGGATAAAAGGGCGCGTTGTCATGAATTGCAGTGAGAAGGCCCTTCGCTGCACTCACGAGCTGCCGAGTTAGATCCTTTTGGTGCCTCAGCCGGTCTTCGCTGCCGAGATACTCCTCTGGCAAGCCGAGTTGATCGAGCTCTTCTTCACGGTTCACGAGCTTGTCCGCCACGGGCCGCACTTCGACCATCCCCCTCCAGATGGCCTGATACGCGGCGAACTCAGCGCTCCATTGCGTGGCGCTGACGTTTTGCCCGTGCGAGAGTTTGGCGCGGAGTCGTTCCAGATCCCCGTCGATTGCGCCTTTCATCCTCTGAACCTCATCGAAGTTCTTGTCCGTTCTGCGACGGTTCCAAAGGGCGATTCCTCCGGAGATCAGGGCTACAATCAGCGATGCGATTGCGGTTATCAGCGCTGCGGTCACGGGATCTGTCATTCACCTTCACTCCTTCGTACCATCACTATCCTACGTGGGCGGGTGGCCACGATCTCAGCTCAGATTACTCAACCGAGGGTGCCCCCGGTCCCTCGCTTTTGGGGACCGG
>JASHUF010000213.1 GCA_030040175.1 Acidobacteriaceae bacterium | reverse complement strand
AGCGCGGGCACGGGGACAAAGGCGCGGGTAAGCGTCAGCTTGTCGGGATCGGGGCGCGTGGGCCGGATCACGGTGAATTCAACCGTGGAGCCCGGCTTGCCCTCGAGCATCATGCGGATGACGGCCAGCGAGAGGTCGTGCGTGGACTTGCCGTCGATGGCCTCGATCACGTCGCCGTCGGCCAGGTGGTTCTGGTCGGCGGGCGAGTCGGGCGCCACGTTCACCACCGTTGCGTAGCCGAAGCGCTTGGAGATGGTGATGCCCTCCTGCGCGCTGCCGCTCGCGGGACGGTCCTTGTACACCTTGTACTCTTCCGCCGTGAGATAGCTCGAGTCGGCGTCGAGCGAGTCGAGCAGCCCGTGCAGCGCCCCGGCGGTCACATCGCTCATGTTGGGATCGGTCACGTAGTCGGTCTGAATCTTCTGCAGGACTTCCGCGTAGACGCGCATCTGCTGGTAGGCGCCGTCCTGGGCGTCGCCGGCGTGCACGCCGAACCAGCCGAACTGGCCCAGGGCAAATCCCAGCGCCAGGGTGACAAAAACCGCAACGGAGAGAACGAAGACAAAGCGCTGGAAGACTCGCGACACGCACACCACCACGGCGACCTGCAGAAGAGCACACAGGCCGCACACAACTATAGACGCAATCATAACGCAAGCGGTCATTGGGCGCTGAAGCAGCCCGCGCGGCCGATGGTTACGGCAGGGTATTCCGGCCCTGTGCAAGGCTCGTGCAGGCGAAGGCAATCCATTGTGAATGTGCGGATTGCGATCTCCCGGCGCGGGATGTTTGCGCTCCCGCGCGTCCGCGCGGCTGCGGGAGCCCGGTTCTGCCAGGCGAGGCAGTCAATAGAGGAGCATACTTATCGCGGAGCGGACTGCGTCTTCACTGTCGGCAGGGCCGTCATGAGATTATCAACCAGGCTCAAGTGTTGTAGCCGGATGGAACAAAGGAGACCCTGACCTGCCAGGCTGCCGAGGAATCTTGGTGTGGTGCGCGAGGGGCGGGGAGCGATTGCGAGCCAGCCGCCGCAGCGCCCCACAAATCTTCCCGGGCGCCGTGAGGTTCGAGCAGCGCGGCTGCGCAGAGTCTCCCTGGAGTGGCAAGACCGTATGAGTGAGAGATCGAGCGGAAAGACCAAGACCCTGAACGACGGAAGCGTAGCCACGATAACCGGCCCGGCGCAGCGATCTTTCTCGACCATCGCCTTAAGCGCCGGATTTGTCCTGACCGGCGCAGGCACGGTTATGCTGGGCGTGCTTTTGCCCACGCTCTCCCGGCGATGGGGATTGCGCGACGATCAGGCTGGCCTGCTCCTCTTTCTGCAATTCGTCGCTTCCGGGATGGGCGCGATTGCCACGGGACTGAATCGCATCCGCGCCATGGCGATCGGATACGGGCTGCTGGCAGTGACGCTCGCTGTGCTGGCGCTGGCGGGCGCGCGGGCGGCCTATGGGGCATTTTTCTTCTATGGGCTGGGCCTGGGGATGGCGATGACCTCCACCAGCCTGCTGTTTTCCGATCGCTGGGGCGACGATCGCGCGGCCAAATTGGAATGGCTCAACTTTGCCTGGTCGGTCGGAGCCACAATAGGTCCGGTTGGCTTTCTGCCCTTTCTGCGCTGGGGCGATCTTCGATGGCTGTTCGCGATGATGCTTGCTTTGTCGCTCGCCATGTTTGCGTGGGTGGTTCTGCGGGAGCGTCAGGCGCCGCCCATCGTCCCGGCGCTGCGGACCGGCGCCGTCGGCCGCTCCTCCAGGACACTCTTTACCTTGCTTCTGCTGCTGGCGATGACGACTGTGGGAGTTGAGACAACGCTGAGCGGCTGGCTTACGACCTATTCGCAGCGTGCGGGCATGCACAGTCTGGCGGGAGCCGCGCTCGCGACTTCTATCTTTTGGCTGGGAGAGATGGTGAGCCGCCTGGTGTTCTCAACCCGTTTGCTTGCCAGGATCGGACGCCGGGCTGTGTTCCAATGGGGCATCTGGGGCGTGACCATCGCATCGATCCTGGTGATTGCCGCTCCCCACCCGTGGTTGATTCTCGCCGCTGCCGGCGCGGTGGGTGTGTTCGTGGGCCCGCTTTATCCGCTTTCTCTCTCCTATCTGCTTGAGCTTTCACCCTGGGGGTGGTTTTTCTCGGTCGGAGGCCTGGGTGCGGCGCTGTTTCCGTGGATCACGGGGCTGATTTCGGCACACTTTGGCTCGCTCCGCTGCGGGCTGCTGGTTGCCGTTGCCGCAGGCTTGGCCATGATTGGGCTCAACGCACTGATCTTCGGCCGCCTCCAGCGCCAGAACGCCGCCGTCAGCGGATAAAACCTCCGCCGCTTGGACAATCGGATGTCTTTACGGAAGGGCGCGGCCTTCTCGGCGCCCAAAAAGCCGGCCGCGCGTCTTCGATCCCCTTGTCCCGCGCGTTTGTCTCCCTCGGGCACCATCCGCCTGCATCGGCACAATGATTTGCAAACAATCGATTGTCGTGCTATAAGTGTTAGCCGCGCAATGGTTCCAGGAAAGGGCAAACGCAAAGCCGCTTGAGAATTGCTCCCCAACCCTTGAGCGGGCCGGGCCTCGGGAATCGCCGGGCGGCAGACCCGGCAAACCGGTTGGCCATGTCGACATCCCGGCAGGTTGCTTGCGAAGGGATCGCCAGGGAGGCTTCCCACATGTAGAACCGCGAGGGCACTTTGAGATGAACTACGATCGACGCGAATTCATTTCACGAGCGAGTGCGGCATTATCTCTCCCGCTGATTCCATCTGTATTCGCCCAAGACTCGGGTGAAATCCAATGTCTGGTCTACGACGCAGACGGAAACCCTTTGCCGCAAACTGCGTTGGCGCGCTTTCACCTTTGCGACCTGTTGATGAGGCCGATCACCGTATCCTTCGCGTGGGGTTCAGGCGAAGTGCGGTTTAGGCCGCCTGCCGGCAAGCCGTTTCGCATCGCAGCGCCCTTGACCGTTCCCGGCTTCGGCGAGGTTTTTGTCTATGCCGACGATGGCGGCGCAGGCTGCACGGATAGCTCGCTGCGCAGCGCGAATCCCCTGGTGTTGAACTACGCTTTTGCCCGCGATCGCATGGCGACAGTGCGCAAAGTGGAGGCAGATTGCAAACAACTGGGCGTCGCAATTTCCCCGGAGACGCAGCAGCGCATCGAAAGCGCCCAGTCGAGTCTGGTGCGCGCTGAAGCTGCGCCAGCAGACCGAACTGCGCAGGTGCGGGCTTCGATGGAGTCGTTGCGCGATTCGCTCTGGGCCGGGGAGATGTTGGTTCTGGCGCGAGCCCGGGCAGCGATTGAGCGCCGCCAGGCACGGACGGGGTTTCTCTTCGGGTGCAACGGTTTCGGCCTCGCTGGCGGCTATCCTGAAACCTTCAATCAATTTGCCGCGGTGTTCAACTATACGACCATCCCCATTTATGAAGGCTGGGTCGAGAAGGAAAAAGGCCATCCCGATTATTCCCTTTTCGAGGCCGCGCTCAACACCCTGGTCGGCTCCACGATTCTTCCCAAAGGGCACCCGGGCATATGGCTTGAGCCGGAAAATACGCCCCAGTGGCTGCAGAACCTCAGCTACGGCGAGACCAAGAAATATTGTCTTGGACATGTAAGCCAGGCCATAAGCCGCTATCGTCACCGCGTTCACATCTGGGACGTGGTGAATGAAGCGCACGTGCAGCCGGAAGTGGATCGCGGGATGAACGGCTTCACACGCGAAGACAACGTGGACCTTACAGTCTCGGCTTTGCGGACCGCGCGCGAAACGGATCCGACCTGCTTTCGCATCGTCAATATTACCGGCACCTGGGCCGATTACTACATGAGCGAGCACCCCGACGGAACCGAGTGGCAGCGGCGGCCTGCTCCGTGGCAGCAGAGCCCCTACGATTACTTGGCGATGTTGCGTGACGCGGAAGCCGGATATGAGGCAATCGGCTTGCAATACTACCATTCCGGACGCGACATGCTGGAGTTCGAGCGCGATCTCGAGAGTTTCAACCATTTTGCGAGGCCCATCCATGTCACCGAATTGGGGTTTCCGTGCTCGGTGGCCCCATTTCCAGGTCAGGAGAAATACGCCTTCTGGGGCGGCGGAAACGGCGGAGAGAAGATGACCTGGCACAACGAGTTCACTGAATCGGTTCAGGCCGATTGGGTGGAATCGATTTACACCATCGCCTACAGCAAACCATGGGTGGAAGCCATTACCTATTGGGACTTTAATGGCCGGGGAGCCGACGGCTTTGTGCAGGAAGATGGCACGCCCAGAGAAAGCTACCATCGCCTCAAGAGTTTGCTGGAAAGATGGCGAACCCAGGCCTGAGCAGATGGCGGAGCCGCATAGATGCGACAACGCAGGTGAGCGTCGAGGGTGCGTTTTCGCGTGGAGGATTCCTCTCCGGCGCTGTGTGCGGCGCGAACTCTGAGTTTGTCCCCGGTAGCCCGCCGGATATTTTTCGTGATTTTCCTTGCCGGATGGGTCGTGCCCGTTTGGGTCCAAACGATCCTGGAAGAACGATTTAGACAAGCGTTTGCTTAAGGCAAAGTCTGAGAAAACGTTTTCCCGGCGCGGCCATGGAGATGCCTCCGCGGAGGCCGCCGGAGGGGTCCGGAGCATCGGAAACCGTCTTGAGTCAAACGCTTGTCTACAACTAACAAATGACTTGACAGTCCATCTTTAGGCGTGGTGTAATGAGTGCCACTTTCGGGGCTACGAGGTTAAGTGCAGTATGCAACCGTTTGTCTTAAGGATGAGAAGACCTTAAGTCAAGAGGTTCCGGAGCTCTCCGGCGGGTGGCCGGAGTCCGGTCGACCATCACCGCAAGTTTGGGCGCGAGGGCGCTTTAGGAGGTTAAGCATGATCAGACGCAGTTGGGTTGTTGTGTTCTGTGGACTAGGGCTTGGATGGGCGAGCCTGGTTCACGCTCAGAATTCGAACTCCGGCGATATTCGCGGCACAGTGACCGATTCGTCGGGCGCGGTAGTGCCGGGCGTAAACGTCACCGTCACCGACAACGACACCGGGGTGGTGAGTAAGTACGTGACCAATGGCGACGGAATTTACGACACCAATTCGATTGTGCCGGGCAACTACACGATGGAATTCAGCAAATCCGGCTTCGAAACCTTCAAGCGCGGCCCGGTTCCGCTGCAAGTGGGCATCGTTACGGTGGACGCGGTGTTAAAGGTAGGCGAGGCCACGCAAGTGGTGGAAGTGAGCTCCGATGCGCCTCTGCTCAAGACCGAGGACGCCCAGGTGGAAACCACTCTGTCGACGGCCGAGCTGCAAAATCTCCCCAACACCGATCCGGAGAATGGCTACACCTATCTGCTGAAGATGCTTCCCGGCGCTTCCAGCACACCCGGCGGCACCTCCAACGGTGGCGGAGGGAATAATACCGACCCTCAATTCGATCAGGTCATCAACGGAACCATGCCCTACTTCTCCAGCTTCCTGGTTGACGGCGGCTCCATCTGGCTGCCGCACAGCGCCAATACCGACCAGGGCTTGAGCGAATCGGTGTCTGAGGTTAACGTGATTGCCACCGATGCTCCCGCCCAGTACGGCGGCGGCGGCTCGGTCTTCAACGTCATCAACAAGAGCGGCACCGAACATTTTCACGGCGCCGCCTATGACTATATCCAGAACGACGCCTTTAATGCGAGATCCTACTTCGACCGGGCCCCGACACCGAAAGGGGTGCAGCGTTACAACTACTTCGGAGGGGCAATAGGCGGGCCGATCGTGAAGAACAAAATGTTCTTCTATTACAACTATCAGCAGCTGAAAAATCCCAACAGCTCATTCACAACCACCTCGGAGCCAACCGCGGCCATGAAGGCCGGTTGCTTCAATCCTACCCTTTTTGGAAATGCTCTGACGCTTGACGCTGCCCATAGCCCGGGATATGTCTCCGGCTATT
>JASHUF010000212.1 GCA_030040175.1 Acidobacteriaceae bacterium | reverse complement strand
AAGAGGAATCCGATTGCAGAAATCGCTTGCATGAAGTCGGCTTCAGGTATAATGGCGTTTGATTCAGGTTGTCAAGCCCCTCACGCGCGAGGGCTGTTCTCACGCGCCGAGGATGGAGAACTTGATCCATAGGCACGGGTACCCAGCATTGCCGGCTGTTTGCTGTTAACGGCGGCAAACCACCCGGATCTGGCTCGAGAACACACATCACGCTCAATGGTTGTTTTTTCCTTTTTGTTCTTTTCGTGCAATGATGTTGACCAAAGGCATGGAAATGACCACAAGAACCAAGCGGAAGGACCGGAGAGTGAATGCCTTATAGAATGAAAGACGTTGCCGCCCGTGCGGGGGTTTCGCCAGCCACCGTATCGCGGGTCCTCAACGGGACCCACTCCATCTCGGACGAAACACGACAACGTGTGCTTGGAGCGGTCAGCGAGCTCAACTATTACAAGAATGTGCACGCCCGGCGCCTGGCAACCGGCCAGAGCGATATTTTCGGCTTGGTCATTTCAGAGATCGCAAACCCCTATTTCCCCGAGGTGGTCCGCGGCTTCCAAACCGCCGCTTGGCATCACGGGCTTGACGTGCTGTTGCTGAATACCGAATACGACCCTTCGCGCACGCGATCAGTCTTTCGCAAACTGGTGGAGAGCGACGTACGCGGAGTGGCGGTCATGACCTCCTCAATCGACTATTCAGGCACTTCCATGCTTACCGACGCGGGAATCGGCGTAGTCTTTTGCAACTTATGCCAGCCGCAAAAGCTGATTAGCAGCATCGCTGTCAACTATCGCCGCGGAGTGATCGAAGCCATCGAACATGTCGCCGCCCTGGGCCACCACAAGACAGCGGTCATCTCCGGCCCTGAGACCCATCGCACGGCGATGGCCATCTGCCAGGCCCTCGTTGGTGGGCTGAAGCAGCGAAAGATGGCCCCGTTTCCCTTGACCTATTGCGACTACCATGTTGACGCCGGAGCGTCGGCTGTACACGACATCCTTTCTGTCCCTGATATCCCCACCGTAGTTTTTTGCGGAAGCGACCTTATTGCCATGGGCGCCATGAGCGCGCTCGAAACAGCAGGCGTGAGAGTGCCGGAAGACGTTTCCATCATCGGCATCGACGACATCTTGTTTGCCAGCCTTGCGCGCCCGCCTCTCACCACCATCCGCGTGCCGCGGGAGGAACTGGGTTTGATGGCCTTTCAGGCGCTCGACAAGATGCTCAAGCTCAAACGGAGATCCGGCGCCGAATACAAGTTGGAAACGCAGTTAGTCATCCGCTCATCTACGGGGCCGGCAAGGAAACACAAGCTCGAGCTTCACCGGTAGGGAATGCATCTCGTCGATTGCGAACTGTTCGTGATAGGGCGCCGGAGCGGACTGGTCACTGCATGCGTGTAGATGCTCATCAGCACTTTTGGCAACGGAGCAAGGGCTGGTTTTCCCGTCCGGAAGCGGTGCTGTCGTTGGATTACTTGCCGGAAAATCTTGCGCCCATCCTCAAGGCGCACGGAATAGACAAGACCATCACCGTCCAGACCTCGCCAACCGTGGCAGAGACGGACTTCCTGCTCCGCCTGGCCGAATCATGTGACTTCATCGGTGGCGTAGTCGGCTGGCTCGATCTGGAGTCGCCGGATTTTTCCGGTGAACTGGAACGCTATCTTCAGAATTGCTACTTCGTCGCGGTCCGCCCTATGTTGCAGAGCCTGCCCGAAGACGACTGGATTCTGCAGCCGCGAGTGATGGAGTCGCTGGCGCTGATTGCCAAGAAAGGCGTGGCCTTCGATTTTCTGACCTTCACCCGTCACCTGCCTTACGTTCTGAAGGTGGTTGAGAAAATTCCGAACCTGCGCGCAGTGATTGATCACCTGTCGAAACCTGAAATCAGAGCAGGCACAGTGCTGCCCTGGCGGGAACTCATGCGTGACGTCGCACTCCATCGAAACGTATACTGCAAGCTTTCCGGCATGATGACTGAGGCCGATCCGCTCAACTGGACTCAAGAGCAGCTTCGCCCGTACGCGGAGCATGTCATGGAGCATTTCGGAGCGGAACGAGTAATGTTCGGGAGCGACTGGCCGGTGTGCCTGTTGGCAGCCAGCTACGAAGATGTGCTGACCACGACCCGGGCCCTGGTCACGAGCGTCCTTGGAGAGGCTGCGGAGCAGGCCGTTTTCGGCGACAATGCAGCACGCTTCTACCGCATCGGCCAAGCTCCGGCGTGCGCATATGACCCCGCCCGCCAATCCTGACCTTCGCCAGTGCGCGCTGTTCGCGGATTATATGGAACCAGGTACCGGAGCTTCAGGCGGCAACAGGTTCAGGTGCCGCAGTTCCTTCCAGAAGTCACTTGGAATCGGCGCATTCATCATCCGCGCATTTTCCTCAACTTCAGCCGCTGAGCGAGCACCGGGAATGATTGCAGCCACCGCAGGATGCGCCACGGGAAACTGCAGCGCTGCCGCCTTCAGCGGGACATGGTAACGGCCGCAGACTGCTTCGATTGCAGCTACTTTTTCGAGCATGGCCGGTGAAGCGTCGACGTAATTGTACGTTGCCCCCGGCCGTGCGCCCGTCGCCAGTATTCCGCTGTTGAATGGGCCGCCTATGATTACGCTGATGTCTTTGCGTTCGCAAACGGGCAGCAATTCGTGCAAGCCGGTGTGATCGATGAGAGTGTATCTGCCTGCCACGAGCAGGCAGTCAAAGTCGGCTTCCTGGGCAAACCGGGCGAGCATCTCCGCCTGATTCATACCAACCCCGATCGCCCGGACGACCCCCTCGCTGCGGAGCTTATGCAGCACTGGATAGACGATTCCGATCGCTTCCTCCCAGTGCTCGTCCGGATCGTGGATATTGAGAATGTCTACTCGAGAGAGATTGAGGCGTTTCAGGCTACCTTCGAAGGTCCGCATGATGCCGTCGTAGCTATAGTCGAAGATAGGACGAACCGGCGGCACATTGGCAAAGCGGTGAAATACCTTCTCGTCGCGGGCCCCGTCGTCAGGAACGAGGGTGTATCCAACTTTAGTGGCGACGACAATCGAATCGCGATGGCAGAGGGCCAATTCCCGCCCAAGGCGGCTCTCGCTCTTGCCAAATCCATAAATGGGAGCGGTGTCGAAATAATTAATGCCAAGCTCGAGGGCATGGCGGACCGTGGCGCCCGCTTCAGGCTCGGACACATCGTTGTATAAGCCTCCCAGAGGAACCCCGCCGAATCCCAGGCGGGAAACCCTCACGTCGGTCCGGCCGATCGCAACTTTTTCCGTCGCATTCACGGAATTATCGTCTCCTCAACAGTTATTAGGCGATCTTGCCATTGCCGGCGGCGATCACGATGATCGAGCCGATCAGCAGCAGGATACCCAGGATCTCGTAGATGTACGCGGCACGGGAAGATCCGCGCCACTCTCCCGTCATAAAACCGGCAGTGTTCGCTGACAAAACCATAGCCGAGGTATACACCGGAAACCCAAGCACCGGGCCCATG
>JASHUF010000211.1 GCA_030040175.1 Acidobacteriaceae bacterium | reverse complement strand
GTAGAAGCCATGAAGCTGATGAACGAGATCGAATCCGATGCCGCCGGCGAAATCGTGAAATGCTTTGTGACCAATGGCCAGGCGATTGAGTTTGGCCAGCCGTTGTTTGCCATTCGGCCGGCGTAGCCGGGCGGATCGCAAAGCAATCCAGCGGGTCAGCAGGTCGGCGAGTGAGCCGCACTCGAATTCACTTCAATTGCAGGCCTGAAAAGGGTGAGCCTTCTCTGAGCTGCAATTTCGCTAACCTGCTAACCTGCTAACTCACTAACTTGCTAACTCGCTGACCATGTTTAGAAAAATCCTCATCGCCAATCGCGGCGAAATTGCGCTCCGCGTCATCAATGCCTGCCGGGAGCTGGGCGTGCGCACGGTGGCCGTCTATAGCGAAGCTGATCGCAACTCGCTGCACGTGAAATTCGCCGACGAGGCCATCTGCATTGGCCCGCCGCGCGCGGCCGACAGCTACCTGAATGTTCCGGCCGTGATTTCGGCCGCCGAAATTGCCGACGTGGACGCGATTCATCCCGGCTATGGCCTCTTGAGCGAGAATGCCAACTTCGCCGAGGTGTGCCGTGCGTCGAACATCAAGTTCATCGGGCCGCCGCCCGAGGTGACGCGGCTGATGGGCGAAAAGGAAAAGGCGCGCCAGGCGATGAAGAAGGCCAGGGTGCCCATCCTGCCCGGATCGGACGGGGTGCTTCCCACGGTGGAGGAGGCCGAGGAGTGGGCGGCCAAGGTTGGTTATCCGGTGATCCTCAAGGCCAAGGCCGGTGGCGGCGGGCGCGGCATGCGCATTGCGCGCTGCGCCGACGAGCTTCCTCATCTTTTCCATGCGGCGCACGCCGAGGCGGCGAATGCCTTCGGCAACGGCGAGCTGTACATGGAGAAGTTCATCGAGAATCCGCGCCACATCGAGTTCCAGGTGCTGGCCGATGAGCACGGCCACGTGGCTACGCTCTTCGAGCGCGAGTGCTCCATCCAGCGGAGGCATCAGAAGCTGATCGAAGAAGCGCCCAGCCTGCAGGTGACGCCCAAGATGCGCGAGGAGATCGGGCGCACGCTGTGCCGCTGTTTGACGGAGATCGGCTACCAGAATGCGGGGACGGTCGAGTTCCTGATGGATGGGAGCCGCCAGCTCTACTTCATCGAGATGAACACGCGCATCCAGGTGGAGCACCCGGTGACCGAGGCCATCACGGGCGTCGATCTCGTCAAGGCGCAGATTCGCATTGCCGCGGGCGACAAGCTGGAGGCCATTCTCCCCGGCAAGGTAGAGATGCGCGGGCACGCCATCGAGTGCCGCATCAATGCCGAGCATCCACGCAAGTTTACGCCGTCTGCGGGGCAGATCACGGCCTTCAATGTGCCCGGCGGCAACGGCGTGCGCGTGGATACGGCGCAGTACGCGGAGGGCGTGATCCCGCCGTACTACGATTCCCTGATCGCCAAGCTGATTGTGCACGGCGCCGACCGCGAGGAGGCGATGGTGCGCATGGAGCGCGCGCTCAGCCAGTTCATTGTGCGCGGCATCGAGACCTCGATTCCGCTGCACCAGGAGATCTTTCAAGACCCAGGTTTTCGCGCGGGCGAGTTCGACACCGGATTCATGGAGCGGTTCCTTGCCGGCCGCGCCGAGGCGGAGAAGCAGACGGCCTGAGGCCAGGGTTCGGCGTTTTGTGCGATTCCGCGCGGCGTGAAACAATCGCTGCGAATTACCACGAATGAGGTTCTGCAATTTGAGATTACAAATCGGTTCGGTGACCACGCGCAGCGGTGCGTGCGCGCTCATGCTTCTTCTCGTGCGCCCGCTTTGCGCCGCGCAGACCGTGGACTGGCCGGCTTACGGCGGCGGCTCGGAAGAAGATCACTACTCGCCGCTCAAGCAGATCAATCGTGACAACGTGAACCAGCTCAAGCAGGCGTGGGTCTACGACACCGGCGAGAAGGGCAACATCGAAACAAATCCGGTGATTGTGGGGCGCACGCTTTATGCGTCCACACCCTCGGAGAAGGTGATCGCGCTCGATCCGGCAACGGGAAAACTGAAGTGGGCGTTCGACTCCGGCATTCGCGGCACGCAGCCCACGCGCGGCGTGGCTTACTGGACCGACGGTGCGCAGGCGCGAATCTTTGCCGGCGTGATGAATTTTCTCTATTGCCTGAACGCGGAAACCGGCAAGCCCATTGCCAGCTTCGGCGAGAACGGGCGCATCGACCTGAGAAAAAATCTGCGCGGCGATTACCAGGACCAATCGATCGCGCTGACCTCGCCCGGCATTGTTTACAAGGATCTGGTCATCGTGGGCGGGCGCAATCCGGAGACGCACCCGGCGCCGCCGGGCGACATTCGCGCCTATGACGTGCGCACGGGCGCGCTGCGCTGGACCTTTCACACCATTCCGCGGCCCGGCGAACCGGGATCTGAGACCTGGCCCGCGGGCGCATGGAAGACAGCCGGCGCGGCCAACAACTGGGGCGGGATGGCGCTCGATGCGGAACACGGCATCGTGTATGCGCCCACCGGCTCGGCGGTGATGGATTTCTACGGCGGCGACCGCGTGGGCGACGACCTCTACGCGAACTGCATCCTCGCGCTGGACGCGGAGACGGGCAAGCTGCTGTGGTACTTCCAGGGCGTGCACCACGACCTGTGGGATCGGGATTTCCCCGCCGCGCCCGCGCTTTACACGGTGGAGAAGGACGGCAAGCCGGTGCAGGCGCTCGCACAGATCACCAAGCAGACTTACGTCTACCTGTTCGACCGTCTCACCGGTGAGCCGTTGTTCCCGATTCACGAGCAGCCTTACCCGGCGAGCACCGTTCCCGGCGAGGTGACGGCGCCCACCCAGCCCAAGCCGGATTGGCCGGCACCTTTCGGAAGGCAGGAATTGACGGCGGCGATGCTCACCAATCGCACGCCGGAGGCGCACGCGTGGGCGGAGAAGCAATTCAGCACGTTCCAGAGCGGCGGCCAGTTCGTGCCCCTCGCCCTGGGCAAGCAGACCATCGTCTTTCCCGGATTCGATGGCGGCGGCGAGTGGAGCGGCCCTGCCATCGATCCGGTCGCCGACACGCTCTTCGTCGGCGCAACCGAGATGGCCAACACCGGCGGGCTCGCCCCCGTGCCGAATCATGCCGGCCAGGGCGAGAAGATCTATGCGGAACGGTGCGCCCTGTGCCACGGAATCGACCGCGGCGGTTCGGGGACATTTCCGTCGCTGGTGAATATTACTGCGCGCTGGAGCAACGGCAAAATCGTCGAGCGCATAAGGCACGGGTCGGGGCGCATGCCGGCGTTTCCTGATCTTGACGACAAGGCCCTGGCGGCGCTGCTCGATTTTTTGCGCACGCCGGCGACGAGCGGCGCGCGCGATCCGGCGGGAGCGGCGAATGCGCCGCGCGAATATGCCTTCACCGGCTATAAGAAATTTCTCGATCCCGACGGATACCCGGCCATTGCGCCGCCGTGGGGCACGTTGAGCGCGCTCGATCTGAAGACGGGCAACTATCTCTGGCACATCCCCCTGGGCGAGTACCCCGAACTGGCGAAGCCGGGAATGGCCGATACGGGCTCCGAAATTTATGGCGGGCCGATTGTGACCGCGGGCGGCGTGCTGTTCATCGGCGGCACGGTCTATGATCACAAATTCCGCGCCTTCGATACGCGCACGGGCAAGCTGCTGTGGGAGACGGTGCTGCCGTTTGCCGGCATTGCTACGCCTTCCACCTACATGGTGGATGGGCGGCAGTACGTGGTGATCGCCGCGAGCGGAGGCCGCGATCCGAAAGGACCGGTGGGCGGCGAATACGTGGCGTTCGCGCTTCCGCAATGACCCACGCGGGCATCGCCCAACGGCAATGCCGTCGCGTGGATACGATGAGGCGCGGAAAATGCGCCCAGCCTTGAGACTGGATCAGGTGAGGCGGGCCCGGAGCTACGACAATGTAGCGCTGATGTTGCTGAAGACGGTGTTGATCGCACTTGCCACCTTGTTGATACCGGCGACTGCAGCCAGAGCAACCAGCGTGATGAGAAGTGCGTATTCAACCAGATCCTGACCTTCTTCAACGGCGGCGAGGCACTGGAGTTTCACGTACAGCTTCAAAAATGCGTCTTTCATTTCTCTCTCCTATCAGGGTTCAATCTTTCAATAAGAACTTGGTTCTATTTGAGGCCTGGAATGCGAACAGGACAAGGGTACTTTGGGCCTACAGGCGTCCCTCTCCAGACGCAGGCGCCCGTGCGACCTTGGATTTCGTCCGAGATTACCTGCAAAACCCTATGGCGAGGTGGCGGCCGCAGAATGGAGTCCTTTCGACGTGGCGCAACCGCCCATTGAGCCGGAGCCAATGCCGGATTTGGGGCCCCATGGCGGGGGTTTGGATTAATTATCCGCTTTTATTCGCTTTTTATTCGCTTTTTGCGCCGAGCTGCGCTATGCTTGCCCTGCAACGCCAGGAGGTTGCAAGACATGGATTTTCAAAAGGAACTTATCGCTGAATACGACCGCGAGACCGCCAAGACGCGGAAGATGCTGGAGGCCATTCCGGCCGATGTCGATTTCGACTTCAAGCCCCACCCCAAATCCATGAGCCTCGGCCGCTTGGCCGGCCATTTAACAGACATGGTGGGTGACTGGGCCGTCCATTCGCTGGAGTTGGACAAGCTGGATTTTCCTGCCGATCACAAATGGGAGGGCTACGTGCCTGCGAGCAAGGCAGCGCTGCTCGAGAAATTCGACAGCCAGTTGCCGCGCGCCCGCGCCGCGCTCGCCGGCACCACGGGCGCCAAATGGGATCAGCGCTGGCAGTTCATCTTCGGCGGCCACGTATGGATCGACGACCCGCGCCACCAGGTCTTCCGCGAGCTGGTGATCAGCCACCTGGTGCACCACCGGGCGCAACTGGGCGTGTATCTGCGCCTGCTGAACGCGAAGATTCCGGGGATGTACGGGCCCTCGGCGGACGAGATGTAGGAGGGGCAGGGAACAGGGAGTGGGGAGTAACTTTCAGGGCGAGGCGCGGCGGATCCCGCGGCGGAGTTGCGGCGGTGGGTTGCAGCGCTCGGATAGGGCCTGCCCACCCCTTCGACGAAGTACATCGAAAGGATGGGGCAACCGCAGATTCTCCCGCCCTTTTCGCAAAAAGCGCGAAAAGGATGGGCGCCCCAAGTAGAGGGCTGCGCTCGCCTAAGAGGAGGGCACAAAAGAAAGCTGGAGACAGAAGGCGGGAACTTCAGGTAAAACACTTCAAGTGTCTGCCTCCGGCCAAGCACCCGTCTCCGCGTCCGGCGCGCCCGTCAAGGCGCCGGCCATGGCGCAGACGCTGGGCCTTTTCAGTTCGACGGCCATCGTCATCGGCTCGATGATCGGCTCGGGCATCTACATCGTGGATGCCGACATCGCCCGCGGCGTGGACTCGCCCGCGCTTTACCTGGGCGCGTGGCTGGTGACTGCGGCGCTCACGCTCATCGGCGCGCTGAGCTACGGCGAGCTGGCGGCGATGATGCCCCGCGCCGGCGGCCAGTATGTCTATCTTCGTGAAGCACTGGGGCCGCTGTGGGGTTTCCTCTTCGGCTGGACGCTCTTCCTGGTGATCCAGACCGGGACCATCGCCGCGGTGTGCGTGGCCTTCGGCAAGTTTCTCGGTGTCTTTTTCCCCTCGGTTTCCGCCACCCACTGGCTGTGGCACATAGCCCATGTGCCCGCGTGGCGCGTAGGGCCCATGGTGCTGGGCAACATGGAGATCGGCGTGAACACGGCGAATCTCGCAGGCATTGCCGTAGTGGTGTTCCTCGCCGTCGCCAATATCTTCGGGCTCAAGCTGGGTGCGCTCATCCAGAATATCTTTACCTCGGCCAAGGCGTTTTCGCTCGGCGCTCTTATCCTGCTCACATTTACCGTGGGCGTAAACGCGACCGCGTGGAAGGCCAACTTCGGCGCCGGGTTCAGCCAGTTCTGGCGCAACGCGGGCTGGCACGCGCAGCATCCGGTGCAGGTGGGCATGGGCGGACCCACGGCCTGGGTAAACCTGCTGGTGATTCTGGCCGTGGTGCAGGTGGGCTCGCTGTTCTCGGCCGACGCATGGAACAACATCACCTTTACCGCGGGCGAGGTAAAGAATCCCAAGCGCAATCTGCCGCTCTCGCTCATCCTGGGCACGGGGTTCGTGCTCAGCGTGTATTTTCTGGTGTCGCTCGGGTACATTCTCGTGCTGCCGCTGCACGGCGATCCCACGGGCGCCACGGCAATGGCGCGCGGGATTCAGCACGCGGCCGAAGATCGCGTGGCCACGGCCGTGCTGGGGCAGATTTTTCCCGCCGGCGGCGCGGCGCTGATGGCCGCGGCCATTCTCATTTCCACCTTCGGCTGCGCCAACGGCATGTCGCTGGCCGGCGCGCGCGTCTACTACGCCATGAGCCGCGACGGGCTGTTCTTCAAGTCTGTGGGCAAACTGCACCCGCGCTACGGGACACCGGTGGCCGGGCTGCTGGTGCAGGGAGCGTGGACGGTGCTCTTGTGCGTCTCCGGCTCCTACAGCCAGTTGCTCGACTACATCATCTTCGCCGAGCTGGTGTTTTACATTCTCACCATCTCCAGCCTGTTTGTGCTGCGCGTGAAACGGCCCGACGCGCCGCGGCCGTACAAAGCGCTCGGGTACCCGCTTCTGCCCGCGCTCTACATCGCGGTGGCGGCGTGGATTTGTGTCGTATTATTGCGGTACAAGCCGCAATATACGTGGCCGGGACTGGCGCTGGTTCTCGTCGGCATTCCGGTGTACTGGATCCGGACGCGCATGACCGCAGCGCGAAGCCAAAGCGCAGAGGCAAGTTCAGTTCGATAGAAAAAAATCCGCGTCAATCGTCAATCAAGAGCCGGGAACGAAGCACGCGCAAGAGGAAGATAAGGGAAGAACCAAGCGGGGAGGACTGGATGCCGGGCAAACTATTTGCCACCAAGCCCATCAAGACGATCCTGGCCGAA
>JASHUF010000210.1 GCA_030040175.1 Acidobacteriaceae bacterium | reverse complement strand
GCCGACCCGGCGTCCTGTTCGGTCCCGCTTTTCGATCGCCATGACCTGACCGTACGACCCTCACGTCGCGTCAGGTGCAACATCTAGAACAGCCCTGGCTGCGTATGCGCTGGTCAAGGCTCCGGCAGCCCTCCCCCTCCGACTGGAATGTGGATTTGGGACCGACCAGAGATGCGCTAGGCCACGCCAGACGCATGGCGCCAGCGTCAGAACGCGCCGTGCCCGCGCCGTGCCCGTTGCAGCACGCACTCTCCGACAATCATGGTCACTCACGGATAAGCCGATGGCCTGCTGGACAGCGGATTTCGCAGTCCAACATCGGCCCCGATAGGACCTGATAAGGAAGAGGTCGGAGGTTCGAGTCCCCCCAGGCCCACCCAGCTCAGACCGACTGTGGCCCTAGAACCACTCCCGTAGTGGCCCTGCAGTCTGTAGGGCCAAGCCCCGCTCAGGCAGCGGCCGAGTCATCAGTATGGGCTGTTTCGTATACCGTTTTCGTCCGCAACGTGCAAGCGGACTGCCATGCGAGGACACGCACGGATATGATCCACGCGGTTCACGGCTGTCTGGGGGAATCATGGCAACCGGCTCAGCACCGAACGTGCTCGCCGAATACCGGCTCAATTGGCCGTTCCGGCGCCCGCCGCTGATCCGGTTCATCGCGTTCAGCGTGCTAGCCGTCTTGTGCGCCTTTTCCGCGAAGCTCTGGCCGGCTGCCCCCCTCCTCGCGGCCGTCGCGCTCTACTACGGCATCGCCTATCTCTGGCGCGGCCGGTTCTGCACCCGGCTGACTACGCAGGGGATCGAGGCTCGCGGCTACTTCAATCACTTGGTGCCCTGGGCCGAGGTCGCGGAGATCCGCGACGGGGGCCTGAGCGTTTCGCAGCCGCTGGACGTCGGCTATGACACCAGGGGTTGGTATGCGATGATCGGGGACAAGCAGGGCCCCATGGGGTGCCTGGCCCTCACCGGCCGGGCCCCGCGCGGCGTCGTTCGCGTCACCAGAGTCGACAGCACGGACTTGACGCTGCGCGCCCCGCTGGTCACGGTCTGGGCCCCGGACCCGCACTTCGAGGACAAGCTCAGCCAGATGCAGCAGTTGGCCGGTCAATACGGCGCCCGGCGATGAGCCGCGCTGAGCGGGTGGTCGGCTAGTGGGTCAGGGTAGCCCAGGGCAGGTGGAGGGCTCGATCAAGCCATGGCACGAGCGCGGCCGTCCTGTTGCCCTGGCCGCACGCCCAGCGCCTTGAGCAGCGTCGCCGTGGCATGGCGCAGGTCATGCAGACGGATCGGCCGTAGCTTCGCATCCTGCCTGATTCTGCACAGCCAGTTCTGCAGGGCCGTTGCTACGATGCGTGATGTGGGGGGCAATCGGGTCCTGGCCCAAGGGGTGTCTGATGGCATGGCTGCGACGGATACTTGATCGTTTCCGCTCCTTCAACAAGGAGATCGGCTACCCCCCGTCCTGGGGAGAAGGGGTTTCCCGCTACGAATCACCCGATGGGCTGCTGCGCTCGGATTCTCCGCCTGGCGCAGTCGGCCGAGAAACACCTCCGTCTGCGAACGCAGCCGGAGATCCTGAACAGCCACGCGACTGATCCATTCTCGCCGGACGGCGCTAGAACGCGACCCCTCCTGGCGCATGGTGATGTCCGCTCAAGTTGACAGCAGAAGTGACAGCAACATCAACAGTCGCAGGGCTTACCCGGCGTGCGGTGGACCACCAATGGGCGACACCCAGCGGCTTCCACCGGTCGTGGCCATTCACTTGCGGCCAGCAAGCCCCGGCGCTGACGTAAGACAAATCGTGATACACATGAAGTCATGTCGTCAGCCATCAGCGTCCGCCTCGATCCTGAGGCGATGCGAGCCCTTGCGCAGCTCGAGGCCGCTGGCATCAGCCGGTCGGAAGCAATACGGCGCGCGATCCTCGACAGCGCCAGTCGTATGCGGCGACGTACCGCACTCGCCGCCGAGGTGGCTGCGTTGGAAGCCGATGAGGCGGACCGGCGCGAGATGCTCGAGGTCGCTTCGTTCATGGAGAGCATGCGTGCTCCGGGGTGATATCTACGAGTTCCGTCCACCGCGCGGCACAGGTCATGAGCAGCAAGACCAACGGTACGGCGTCATCGTGCAAGCCAACGAACTGCTGCCCCGGTCAGTCGTGCTCGTCGCTCCCACCTCGGTCAGTGCTAGGGCCGCGTCATTCCGGCCCGAGATCGACCTGCTCGGGGCGACGACCCGAGTGCTCGTTGAACAAGTAGGAGCCGTCCACGCCAGCCGGCTCGGTGACCTGGTCGGACACCTCACTCCGGAACAACAATGGGGAGTCGACGAAGCGCTCACCACGGTCCTTGGACTTCGATAGCTGCCCGGCCCGGACGCACGGGCGCGCCCGGGTCGTTCTGATGTATCGGGTTTGAAATGTCTCCATCTCCTCGCCTCGCTTGCGAAATGGCACCAGGCCTTTGATCAACACTCGCCGCCGGAGCCCGACGCCGATCAGCAGCCCTAACGCGCTGCGCAACGAGGCGGCCCTTGGCCTGTGACTGATGTGCTCGCCGTGCGGCTTCCGTGACACCCCAGCTGCGAGTACCGTGACGTTGACTGACCGGACAAAGGCAGGTGCAGTGGCGCCCAGGGAATCAGGGCCAGAGATGCAGCCCATCAAGATAGGGCGAGGGCAAGGCAAGTACTACGACCCGTTCTACGCGTTCGAGCAGATAGCCCGGTATCACGGTGAGCCGCCTGCGCCCCCGGAGCCGAAGAAAGGCGCGCTGCTCGCCATCGAAGTGCTAACGAGCAAGGCCGCAGTCATAGTGATGGGCTGCGTCCTCGCCGCCGTGGTCTTTGGCTTCCTGCTGGTCCTGGTCTTCAGAGGGTGATCGAAGACCTGGCAGCCGACGGCTTACCTGATGCGTGCCCGGTGCACACCACGAGCAGGACGGCCAGGAGGTCAGCGGGACGCTGAGGGTGAACCTGCGGGCCACCAAACCAATCACCGCAGCTCAGAGTCGCAACACCGGCTCCC
>JASHUF010000209.1 GCA_030040175.1 Acidobacteriaceae bacterium | reverse complement strand
CGGCGTGCTCAAGGGCGCCGCGCCCTTTCTGGCCGATCTGGCCCGCGCCATCCAGGCTGACGCCACCTTCGACTTCGTCGCCGTCTCCAGCTACGGCAGCGGGCAGCGCTCCTCCGGCGCGGTCAAGCTCATCAAGGACCTCGACCAGCCCATCGAGGGCAAGAACGTTCTGGTAGTGGAAGACATCCTCGACACCGGCCTTACCCTCGCCTACCTGCGCAAGATCTTCCTCCAGCAGCATCCCAAGACGCTGCGCATCGCCGCGCTGCTCGACAAGCCCTCCCGCCGCATTGAAAAAATCAACGCCGATTACGTGGGCTTTTCCATCCCCAATCTTTTTGTCATCGGCTATGGGATGGACTACGCCGAGCGCTACCGGAACCTTCCTGACATCTGCCTCATGCCGCCTGCTTCCGGCGAATAGGCGCGTCACACTTCTGTACTTGCCCGCGATCCCTCGCCGTACCGCCCGCGCCTGCGTCTATTCATTTGGCCCGGGCGGCGGGGTGAACTATACTCGTCTTCCGGAGATTGCCGTACGGCGGTTTTGAGAGCCACCGCAAGCCGTTTCATGCCGGCGGCTTCTTCTTGAGGAAAAGCCGCCCCGCACCGTGCGGGAAGCGGCCGCCTCGACTCGGGAACCGCGCGAAAGGCCGAATTGAGAGCCGGGCTTGTACGGCAGGGAGCCTTACGGATGAAAGCCATTACCCCGATCCAGGAATCCGATCTTGAGTTTGACTACGGTACGTTCGATGCACCCGCATTCGCTGCCCAGACCCTCGCCAACTGGCAGACCCTGGCTTCCATCATCGACCACACTCTGCTTCATCCCGAGGCCACGCGCTCCCAGATCGAACAGCTTTGCGACGAGGCCGAGCGCTATCGCTTTGCCTGCGCCATGGTGAACCCGGTCTGGGCCTCGACGGCGGTCAACGCGCTTTCCGGAAGCGGCGTTCCGGTGGGCGCGGTCCTCGGATTTCCTTTCGGCGCCTCCCTGGTTTCCACTCTCCGCCATGAAGCCGCCGCCCTGGCCCGGCTGGGCGTGCGCGAGCTGGATATGGCCATTCCCATCGGCCTGCTGAAGAGCGGCGATCACCACGCCCTCCAGCACTCCATTCATGCCGTCGCCGGCGTCGCGCACCATCATGGCACGCTGCTCAAAGTCATCCTCGAAACTTCACTGCTCAAGATGGAAGAGAAGCTGCGCGCCGCCGAGATCGCCATCCAGGCCGGCGCCGACTTCCTCCGCACCTCGACCGGCTTTGCCTCGGGCGGCGCTACCGCCGCCGACGTGGCCCTCATGCGCGGCGTGGCCGGCGCGCGCTGCGGAGTCAAAGCCGCGGGCGGCATTCGCACTCTGGCCGAAGTGCACGCCCTGCTCGACGCCGGCGCCAACCGCATCGGCGCATCGGCCTCCGTAGCCATTCTGCGCGAGCTGGGCGCCGAATGAGAAAAGCAGGGAATAGGGAGTAGGGAGTAGAAGACGCGATGCACTCCCGCGGCAGTCGATGGTCTCCTATTGATCTCTGATCCCTATTCCCTGTTCCCTGTTCCCTGTCTTGCTATCATTCCCTTCAACGCCGATGCCCGATCCGTCGCCATCCACGCCCGCGCCGCACGACCTTGAAGGCGACTATCGCCCCGCTTCAGCTTCGGCTCTCGATCCCATCAACGCGCGCCCCATCAACGAGCGTCTGGAGCCCGTGGACGCGGCGTTTCTGATGAAGCTCACGGACGCGCTCAATACCACGCTCGACTTGCAAACGCTCCTCAGCCGCACCTCCGAGCTGGTGCGCGCGGTCATCAACTACCGCATCTTCGCCGTCTTCCTGCTCAACGACCGCACCCACGATCTGCGCATGCGCTTCCAGATCGGCCACACCCCTGAGGTGGAGCGCACGCGCATGCCGCTCGGCAAAGGCATCGTGGGCCAGGTGGCGCTGACGCGCCAGCCCGCGCTGCTCAACGACGTGTCCACCTCGGAGCATTACGTCTCGGCCAACCCCGCGGTGCGCTCGGAGCTCGCCGTGCCGCTGATCGCCAAGAACCGCCTCATCGGCGTGATGGATCTCGAGAGCGAGGAGGCCGGCTACTTTCGCCCCGAGCACCTGCATCTGCTCACCGTCACCGCATCGCGCATCGCCCAGGCCATCGAGAATGCGCGGCTCTACGCGCGCGTTTCCCGCCAGGCGCAGACGCTCGAGGTGCTCAACGAAATCGCCGTCGAGCTGGCCTCCATCCTCGACCTCAATCCCCTCCTCGAGCGCGTGGGCCAGCTTCTGCGCCGCCTCATCGACTACCAGATCTTTTCCATCATGCTGCTCGATGAGAAAGGCGAAGTGCTCATCACCCGCTACGCCTGGCGCTTTGGCTACTCCCATGCGCCCATGCGGCGTATTCCCATCAACAGCGGCCTGGTGGGCGCGGCGGTGCGCGAGTGGCGGCCCATCAACGTGGCCGACGTGCGCCAGGACACGCGCTATTTAGAGATGAATCCGGAGACACGCTCGGAGCTCATCGCCCCCTTGTTCTATAAAGGCCGGGTCATCGGCGTGCTCGACCTCGAGCATACGCGTGCCGGCTTCTTCAACGAAGAGCACGAGCGCATACTCACCACTCTGGCCTCGCAGATCGCTATCGCCATCGAAAATGCGCGCCTCTACCAGGCCGTGCGCAGGCAGGAGCGGCAGCTCGAACGCGATCTGGCCATGGCCCGCGAAGTCCAGCTCCGCCTGCTGCCGCAGGCGCCGCCCGTGCTTGGGCACGCCGACCTCGCGGTGTGCTTTCTTCCCGCGCGTTCCATCGGCGGCGATCTTTACGACTTTGTCGAATACGGGCCCGACCGCACGGCCATCGTTCTGGGCGATGTAAGCGGCAAAGCCGCGCCCGCAGCTCTTTTTGCCGCGCTGGTGAGCGGCATCATGCGCTCCGCGGCACAACTGCAGCTGGGGCCGGCGGCGATGCTCAAGACTCTGAATGACGCCCTGCAGGAACGCAAGCTCGACTCGCAGTACGTCACCCTGCTCTTCGCGCTCTGGAACGATGAAAACCAGACCCTTCAGGTGGCCAATTCGGGGGCCGTGCAGCCAATCTTCTGCCGCGCCGGAGAGTCGCTCACCGTCAAGGCGGAAGGATTTCCCCTGGGCATGTTTCCCGATGTGACTTACGAGGAGTTCAACGTGGCCACGCAGCCCGGCGACGCCATCGTCTTCGTCTCCGACGGCATCCTCGACGCCGAAAACGAAAAGGACGAGATGTATGGCCAGGAGCAGCTGGCTCGTTTGCTCTGCGCCAGCCGCGATCTGCCCGCAGCCGCCATCGCCGACGAAATCCTCGCCGACGTCACCCGCTTCCAGGGCAGCAAAGACCGCTTCGACGACGAAACCATCATCGTGCTCCGCGTGCGCTAATGCCAGAGGCAAATGCATCCCGTAGCGCTGCCCCGGAAATAACCCCAAATGGCAGACGCGTCCCGGAGGGACACTGCGAGAATAGCCCAGCGTGGCAAACGCGTCCCGGAGGGACGCTGCGAAAATAGCCCAGGATGGAGGATGTCGTCCGCGCCTGCGGACGACAGACGAAATCCTGGGAAACGCGCACAACAAAATCCACCAGCCCCGTAGGGGCGAAGGAAACAAGCCGCCACAACCCCAGCGTTGTCATCCTGAGCAAGTCCGGCCGCCTTGGCGGACGGACGCGGCCGGGTGCCCCCGGTCCCTCGCCGTTGGGGACCGGGGATCACGCGAACCTCTGGTCTGCTTCGGGCCAAGACTCGCAACAAGCCCACTCGCCCCGTCCGATAAACTCGAACCAGCAGATCGCACGAACAAGCTAAAAGCTAGGAGCTAGAAGCTAAGAGCCGCATGTCCGAACGCCTCATCCGCCCCGCGCGCAACCTCTACGGCAGCCTGCGCCTGCCCGGCGACAAATCCATCAGTCACCGCTACGCCCTGCTCGGCGCCTTCGCGGAAGGCACATCGCGCTTCACCAACTTCTCCACCGGCGCCGACTGCGCGTCGACTCTCACCTGTATGCAAGCTCTCGGCGCAACGGTGAATCGTCTCGACGAGCACACGGTGGAGATCGACGGAGTCGCCGGCCGCGTCACGCCCGCAAATCATCCCCTCGACTGCGGCAACTCCGGCTCCACCATGCGCATGCTCTCCGGGCTCCTCGCGCCGCAGCCGGGCCGCTTCACCCTCACCGGCGATGCGTCGCTCTCGCGCCGCCCCATGGAGCGCATTCGCAAGCCGCTTGAAGCCATGGGCGCGCGCGTCACACTCACCCAGGGCCACGCGCCGCTCACCCTCGAAGGCGCGCCGCTCCAGGCCATCGATTTCACCGTGCCGATCGCGAGCGCGCAGGTAAAAACCTGCATTCTTCTTGCCGGCCTGCAAACCGAGGGCACAACCACCGTGCGCGAAGCCGTGCGCACGCGCGATCACGGCGAGCTGGCCCTGCGCGCCTTCGGCGCCAATCTCACGCGCAGCGGGAACTCCGTCTCCATCGCCGGCTCGCAATCGCTGCACAGCATTGACGCTGCCGTTCCCGGCGACATCTCCTCTGCTGCATTTTTCCTGTGCGCGGCGGCGCTCTTTCCCGGCTCCGGCCTGGTGATCGATGCGCTCGGCCTCAACCCCACGCGCGCGTCCCTGCTCGATGTGCTCACCGCGCTGGGCGCGCACATCAGCGTGCTTAACCTCGAAGAAAAGCATGCCGAGCTCGTGGGCACGGTGCAGATTGCCGGACCGGCGCAGGGGCTCGGGTCGACGGAAATCACCGGCTCGCTCGCCGCGCAGCTTATCGATGAGCTCCCCGTCCTCGCGGCCATCGCCCCGCTCACGCGCGGCGGCATCCGCATCCGTGACGCCAGGGAGCTGCGCGTCAAGGAGTCGGACCGCATCGCGCTGGTGGCGAGAAATCTGCGCGCCATGGGCGCCGAAGTAGCCGAGTTCGACGACGGCCTCGATGTGCCCGGCGGCCAGACACTGCACGGCGCAACCATCGATGCCGGCGGCGATCATCGCATTGCCATGGCCTTCAGCGTGGCCGCGCTCCGGGCCGAAGGCGAAACCCTGATTCAGGGCGCGGAGTCGGCGGCCATCAGCTTCCCCGAGTTCTTCGACCTCCTGGATCTGGTCGCGGAGCGATAAGAAATCGTTCGCGAAAAACAAAAGGCCCGGCGGGAGCCGGGCCCTTGTTGCGCCTGCGTGCGGAATTATTGTCCCGTGCCCGGCGCCGAGGGCGCTCCGGAGGGCTGTTGGCCCGGAGGCGTTGCCGACGGCTCCTGTTCCGGCGGAGCGGCGTGCACGCCGGGAATCACCGGCGCCGTGCCCACGGTTCCCTGGGCTGCGTCGCCCAGGTTGATCCCGTAGTGCTCGAGCGTGGAGGCCACAGTCTGGTAAAGACCCGCGCGGTCCTTGGCGTAGGCGGCGTGGGCGGCAATCAGGTTGTCTTCCGCCGTGGCCAGGTTGCGTTCCTGCTCTAACACATTGGCCGTGGTCGACGCCCCCAGGTGCAGCTTCTTGATCTCCGCATCCAGGCTCTGCCGGTTGTAGTCGCGCGCGGCCTGCGCCGCTTCCACGGCGGCGCGGTCGTTGGTAAGCGCATACATCGCGTTCACCACCTGCATGCGAATCTGCGTATGCAGTTGCTCCAGGCGCAGCTCGGCCTGCCGGTACTCCATCAGCGAGCGCTCCTGAACCGACTGCGCTTCGCGGTTGCGGATGGGGACGGTCAGGTTGAACTCAACCCCCTTGTCCGGCGCCGTGCTGTTCACCAGGTCGGAGAGCACCCCGCCGTAGCTTCCCGGAACCGTGCTTTGGTATCCGGGAGTAAAGCAGGATTCGCCAAAGAAGTTGCAATTGGGATTAAGCGGACCTCCGACGATGTTGGCCCCGTAGTACCCTTGCACATCGAGTGTCGGCAACAGCGCGTTGCGCGCACCCTTGAGCGTGATCTCGTCATTCCGCAAGGTGAGCACAGCCTGCTCCAGCTCCGGCCGCTGCTTGAACGCTTCCTGCACCAGTTGCTCCACCGGCTCGCTCTCTTCCGGGATCGGCTCCAGGCTCACGCGGTCGGTGGGAATGACCGGCGCGGCCGAGAGCACCGCATCGTTCAGGTTCCGCGCAATGGCCTGCTTGATGATCTGCTGCTGGTAGTTGAGCGCGCTCTCGGCGCTGATCAGCGCCTGCTTGTCCGTGGCCGCATTCGACTCCGCGTTGACCACGTCGAGCGGGGCCATGGTGCCGATCTCCAGTTGCTTGCGGTTGTCTTCGAGCAGCCGGGTGCTCTGGTCGAGCGCGCGCTCCTTGGCTTGCACGTCCTCGTACGCCTGCACCAGCCCCCAATAGATGGTTTCCACCTGGTTGACCGTGTAAAGAATCTGCTGGCGGAATGAGGAGTCGGTGATGCGGCGGTCGTTGATCGCCTGGTACATGAAGCGCTTGTTCACCCAGATGCCGGCGCCCTGCAGCAGGTGCTGCGTCACCGTGGCCTTGAATCCCGACGTGTAATCCGGCAAATAGAACGTCAGTGCGCTGTTGCTGGTGACGCGGGTGTTGTTCCAGGAGACCGCAAGACTGGTGCCGGAGACGAAACCTTGATTGTAAGTAAAGCCGTACGAATTGGTGTTCGTCTTGGCCGCAGGGCTGAAGATGCTCGTCTGCTGGGCGGTGTTTCGATCCATTTGAATGGTTCCCGTAACCGATGGATCCATCGTCTCCGGCGCAGGGCCGGCGCCGGCCGTCGTCAAGGTGAGTCCGGAGACGCCGGAGCCGGCGCCGCCCGAGCCTACCGTTGTTCCGCCCGGTCCGCCGCCGGTGGTCAGCGTGGAGGCCGAGCCGCCCAGCGTCCCCGTCACCAGGCCCGAGGGCGCACCCAGCGGCGCCGCGCCCGTCTTGGTGCGCAGAATGTCGGTGTCGGCGATATCCAGGTCATAGCGGGCAATCGCAATATCGTAGTTGTTCTCGATCGCCAGCGCGATAGCATCCGAGAGACTGAGATAGATTTTTCCATCCTTCACCAGGTCGCCCAAGCGCACCGAATTCGCAAAGCTCGCCTTGCCGATGCTCGTGGGCCGGAAGATATTGATCGGGTCGCCCAGCCAGCCGGCAAAGGGCTTGGAATAATCGCGCTGCGCGGCCCGGAGCGGATAGGGCGACGTAGGAATCGGCGCCGGCGCCGGGGGAAGATTGGAAGCGGCCTTGTCCGGCGCGTTGGCTCCTGCGGCGGGCACCTGGGAAATTCCCGGCGGCATCCCCGATAACGCCGTGAGCAGCATCATCGCCGCCGCGCGCAAAGCATTTCTTTTCCTTCCGTTTTGCAGGTTTCTGCGGAATGCTTTCGCATTGCGCCCGGATTCCCGCTCTCCGGCGTACACACCAGTCCTCTCAAAATGCATAAATTTCTCCATGATTTGGCTGCATCGCTCGGAACGCCAACTCTCAAGACGGGCCGCAAAGCCTTCGGGATGCAAATTTGTCTTCTCCCGGGACCAGGTTCGGAGCCGGCGAGGCTCGGGAAAGCTAACCTCAGTTACGCGGCCGGGTCCAGGATCGTTCCGGCGGCCATGAGGCGTCCGGCGCAGGCAAAGGCGCGGCGCGCGGAAAGCTGAGTATATCCCAGGCGATCAACGCTCAGACGGCTTCGCCCGAGGTCGAGTACCCTGATAGGCAAGCGGAACACCGTGAATACATTGAGCCCAAACGCGTCGGCAATGGCGCCCCCACCGCAAACCTGGAAGCTCACCCTCGCCTATGACGGCACCGACTTTCACGGCTGGCAGATTCAGCCGGGCCGGCCCACCATCCAGGGCGAGCTGCAGGCGGCTCTCGCGCGGGTCACCGGGGAGGGTCCCTTGCCCCAGGGATCGGGCCGGACCGACGCCGGCGTGCACGCCCTGGCGCAGGTGGCCAGCTTCTCTCTGGCAGCGAACATTCCCCCAGACAACTTGCGCCGGGCCCTCAACCGCTCCCTCCCTGCTTCGATTCGGATTACGGATGCAAGAATCGCGCCCGCATCCTTTCACGCCCGTCATTCCGCCGTGGCCAAAACCTACGAGTATCGCATTCTGCGCGAAGAAAACTGTTCCCCATTTCTCGCCCGCTATGTACTTCCGTGCCTGTGGAAAATTGATCCAGTTCAGCTTCAGGAATCGGCTCGCATCTTCCTGGGAGAACACGACTTTCTCAGTTTTGCCGCAAGCGACCCGGAACGCTCTGCCCGCGGCGCCCGGGAAGCCCCGGACGAAGACGCGGACGGAAAGGACGCCGGTCCCGGGAACACCACCCGGACGATTTTTTCCTCGGCCTGGGACGAGCGGCAGAGCGAGTCCGGCGCGCTGCTGGTCTATCGCGTTTGCGGCAACGGATTTTTGCACCACATGGTTCGCAATCTGGTAGGAACCATGCTCGAAGTGGGCCGCGGGCAAATGGCTTTGGAGGAGCTTCAAGGGATTCTTGCCGCCCGTTCCCGCTCCGCCGCAGGACCTACGGCTCCCGCGCGCGGGCTCTTTCTGCACTCGGTCGAATATCCGGAGAACGAGTCTCGAGAATAAGTCCCGCCGCGGGAACGCACAGCCGCCGAAGGCGCCCCTTCGCTAAGCTGGCTCGCGGTCCTGCGCGAAGTCCGCTTATCCACTCGCCTGCTACGCTGAATGGAACGCAATGGCGCTCCTTTCCCACAGCTCCGCGTTTTCCCGGGTCACAGCGCTGGCCGCGCGCCGGCCGGTGCACCAGGCCTTTGCGTGGCTGCACGGCAACCCCGGGAAAATCATGGATTGGCAGCGGGATCTGGTGTCCATTCCTGCGCCCTTGAACGGCGAACAGGCACGCGCCGAGTGGCTCCGCCGACAGTTCGCCGCGGCCGGTTTGAGCGCCGTCGAAGCCGACTCCATCAGCAATGTCTACGGCACTCTGCCCGCGCGGGATTTGCCGCCGGAGAGCACCGGGCCCGTTATCCTGCTTTCCGCGCACCTTGATACCGTGTTTCCTCGCGAAACTCCTCTCAAACCCCGGCTTGAGGGCGACCGGCTCAGCGCTCCCGGCGCCTGCGACAACGGCGCCGGCGTGGCCGGCCTTTTGGCCATCGCCCATGCATTGCTTCACGCGCAGGTGGAGCTGCCGCTTCCCCTCGTCTTGCTCGGCAACGTGGGCGAGGAAGGCGAAGGCAACCTGCGCGGGATGCGCCACCTGTACACGCAAACCGCTTTGGGCGGGCGCGTGGCCGCGCACATTGTTCTCGATGGCGCCGGAGCCGATGGCGCCGTGACCCAGGCAGTCGGGAGCCGGCGGTTCCAGGTCTCCGTCAACGGCCCCGGAGGCCACAGCTTTACCGATGCGGGCACACCCAATCCGATCGCCGCCATGGCTTCCGCGTTGGCTGCGATGGCGGAAATCGCTTTGCCGGGCGAGCCGCGCACCACGATGAATCTGGGAACCATCCGCGGCGGAACGAGTGTGAACTCCATTCCGGAAAGCGCGCAGGCCACCGTCGATTTCCGCTCCACCAGCGCCGAGCAGCTGCTGCGCCTGGAAACCGCGCTGCACCGGGCGGTCGAAGACGCGGTGGAAAAGTGCAATGCACAGGCGCGGGAAGCAGGCAGTGCCAGCAAGGGTCCGCTCGTTTTCTCCATGACCAGGATCGGCGACCGTCCGGCAGCGGGGCTTGCCGGCGATTCTCCCCTGCTGGAGGCGTTGCGCGCCGTTGACCGCCATCTGGGCCTGCGCACCGATCTTCGGCTGGGATCGACGGATGCCAATCTTCCGCTCTCGCTGGGCATTCCCGCCCTGTCCATGGGTGCGGGCGGGGAGGGCGGCGGGGCGCACACTCTGGCCGAGTGGTACTCCGCCAAAGACCGCGAGCTGGGGCTGCGCAGGGTGCTTCTGCTCACGCTGGCCATGCTCGAGTGGGCAGCCGGGCAATAGATGCCCTTCCGTTCTTCCATCTCTCTCGATTCAACGAACTTCGCGTCCCAGGCGCAGAGCCGCTCCCCCACCGCTACTCTTTGGCGCGGGTTACGTCTATAAAAAAACAGGGGTGCGCCCGGTGCGCACGCAACCACGAAAGACCGAATCAACGACACGCAAAAAAAAACCGGCCCATCGATACCGGACGCGGAGTGCGCAACTGGCTATACTGTGAATTGGTGCATCAGACAGGGAACTGGCATATCGAGGCGCCTGCCGGAAGGCCGGCCATGGGTGGTCCCGTTTTCTGAGGTTCCATTTTCGAGGCCCCGTTTGATCAGGTCCTATTTTTGAGGTCCTAATTTTTTGAGGTCCTAATTTTTTGAGGTCATTGAACGGTATGAAATCGATTTTCGAACGCCTGCGATCCCGCCGCCTCGCTTCCGCCTACGTGGCGCTCGCCGTCCTTTCGGCCGCCATCCTGGCAGGCTCATTCGCGGCCCATGGTGTGCGCGGGCAGGAACAGCAGGACGCGAGCGCCGATGCCACTCCGCTCAAGATCGTCAATTCCGCCATCGCGCCCAATGAGTTCGTGAAGATTGCCCACGAAGTGGCGCCTGCGGTGGTCAACATCAATACCCAGACGCTGCCCAAGCAGTCCGACAATCACGGACGCCGCAACTTCCACTTTCGCGGCGAGCCCAACCAGCAGAATCCGGGAGATGACGGGCAGGACGACGACCAGGGCCAGGGTGAAGACAATTTTCAGGACTTCTTCAACCGCTTCTTCGGTGGACAGAATCCCGGCCAGCCTGACCAGGGCGACAACGGCGGACAGGTGCAGGAGTCCCTGGGATCCGGATTCATCGTCGACGCTAAGGGCTACATCATCACCAACGATCATGTCATCGACAAGGCCGACAAAATTTACGTTAAGCTCTCCACCGATCCGGACACGCAGGATCTGGGACGGCCGGCGCGCGTGATCGGCGTGGATAAGGCCACGGATCTGGCGGTGATCAAGATCGATGCCAGCACCCCCCTTCCCATCGTGAAAATGGGCAACTCCGATGAGGCGCAGGTGGGCGACTGGGTTGAAGCCATCGGCAGCCCGTTTGCGCTGGCGCAGACGGTGACCGCGGGCATCATCTCCGCCAAAAACCGCACCATCGACCAGGGCGCGCCGGGCCAGTTCCAGCACTTCATCCAGACGGACGCGGCCATCAATCCCGGCAACTCCGGCGGCCCGCTCCTCGACATGAACGGCAACGTGATCGGCGTCAACACCGCCATCTACACGCAATCGGCGGGCTATGAGGGCATCGGCTTCGCCATGCCCTCGAACACCGTCGTCTCCGTGTACAACGACCTCATCGGACCCAGCCATAAGGTGGTGCGCGGCTCCATCGGCATCCAGTTCCGCGAGGGGCTGTCGAGCGCCGTGAATCGCGTTTACGGCTTCAAGAACGGCGTCCTTGTGCAGGAGGTCCAGCAGGGTGGACCCGCGGATAAAGCGGGCATGAAACCGGGAGACATCATCGTCTCCATCGACGGCCGGCCGGTCAAGGACGGCGACGACCTGGTGAACGAGATTGCCAGCCGTAAGCCCGGCTCCAGCATCCGCCTCGGCTTCCTGCGCGATGGCAAACCGCAGGATACGGCCATTACCATCGGCGACCGCGACAAGGTATTTGCGGAGCTGGCAGGCCAGCAGCCGCAGACCAACCCGGAGACCTCAGGCGACCCGAGCGAAACCAAGCTGGGGCTGGTGGTGCGCGATCTTTCGCAGACCGTTGCCGGCAGGATTCACGCCTCGGGGGTGGAGATCGAGTCGGTGCGCACAGGCTCCTTCGCCGACTTGCAGGGCCTTGAGCCCGGTCTGGTCATCACGCACGTCAATCGGCAACCCACGGCTAACAAAGATCAGTTCGAAGCCGCGGTGAGCAGGCTTAAGACCGGCGACGATGTGGTTTTCGAAGTCGTGGATCCGCATCATCCGGAACAGGGAATTAATTACGTGGGAGGCACGCTGTAAGCGCTTGAGGGCGGCGCCCGGGTCCCGGCAAGCCATTGCCGCCGGCGTTACCTCGGTGTAGCGGACCCCCCTATCGATCTGCTTTCTCATTGCCGAAATTTGGTTTATTCCGATAGACTTGGGGGAAACCTCGGTCATTTAGAATTTCTATGAGGTGGTTTTTGCGCGTGTCTTCTTTTCGGGCAGCGTTGACAATTCTTCTTTCCGCGGGGATCATGGCGTCGCCCGGGCTGGCGGCCAACGCACATTCGGCGACCACTTCCCATCGGCCGCACCGCCTCGCCACGCACCGCCGGTCGCGCCACGCGGTCCGCGGACAGCAATCGATCGATTCCGAGCGCGCCACGCAGATTCAGCAGGCGCTCATCCGCGAGCACTACCTCCCCGGCGAGCCCAGCGGCAAATGGGATGCAGCCACCATTGCGGCCATGCAGAAATACCAGGCCGATCAGGGCTGGCAAACCAAGCTGATGCCCGATTCCCGCGCCCTCAAAAAGCTCGGCTTGGGACCGGATTATTCCAACGCACTCAACGCCAAAAACTCGAACTTCTCGAGCGCGCCGCCCGCCACCGCACCGCCCGCCGCACAGAACGCCGGTTTCGCCGCAGCTTCGGGCGTAAACCAATAAGCCGGCACAAAATCAGGTACAGGAGACGCGTCCCGGAGGGACGCCGCGAAGTTAGCCCAGGATGGAGGGCGTCGTCCGCGGTGCGGACGGCAAGCGAAATCCTGGGAGCCGCGCGCAAAAAATCCACCGGCCCCGTAGGGGCGATGGAAACCGGGCGATGCAGACCCGGAAGGAGCAGCGGCCTTCAGGCCACTGAATCCGAGCGCCGCCACGACCCCGCCTTCAGGCTCGGAATTTGCGATGGTCAATCTCGCCTCGGCATCCACTGCTTGAGGAATTCATAGCGCGCCCGGGTTGTATCCGGCGCAGCGGTAATCTCGCTATTGAGATGCAGAACATTGCCGCGCTCGTCGTAGCTTGGCCACGCCGGCAGCCCGGCGCCGTTCGGATCGCCGGTCTTGGCGAAGTTGGTCCAGTAATCCATCATTTCGTCGCTCAGCTTGCGATCTTCGGGCAGCCACTCGGCGCCGGGGCGCGTGTCCAGAGTTCCGAAGACATATTCGATATCGTCCGAGTGAAAGGCGTACCAGCCGGGATGAAACCTGCTCGGCGGCGCGGGCTGCTCGAAGTGGTAGCGATAGACGGCCTGCGCGCCGGTCTTCCCCTGTGCCTCAATCCACTTCCAGGTGCCGAAAGCGATAAACGTGTCGCCTTCGTAGTCGATGGCCGAGCGCACGGCCTGCTCATCGCTGCCGCCGGGATAGAGCGCAAGGAACTCGTCCGCATGCGCCCCGAAGGTCTCTGCGGCAAATTCCGCCCATTTCGCCGCGCTCATGCTCTCTTTAAGCGGCGCCCCTTCGTCGCGGTTCCATCCGGCGAGCAGAGGCACGTGCGCCTGCTTGCCCGCTGCATAGGTCGCGGCCACCGGCTCGGTGAGAAATTTGCCGTCGACGACGGGCGAAAACTTCGGACTTCCGCTCCTTGTAGCTGCCTCGAGCACCTTCTCCGCCGGCAGCGCCCGCAGCTCCGCAAGGGAACTCGCGCCCAGAGAAGCGGCCCAGGCATCGTCCCGAGGTTCGCGCTCAGCAAGCGTGGACCCCGGTTCGTCTCCCACACCGAGCGCCCCGCCGCTCTCGCCGATGGCCCTGGCAAACAACCCCTGTGCCGGCGCAGCCGCCATCAATGTGCTCACCGCTTCGGAGCCGGCGCTCTCTCCAAAGATGGTCACATTGCCCGGGTCGCCGCCGAATCCGGCGATGTTCGCATGCACCCACTCCAGCGCGGCCACCATATCCATCAGCCCGTAGTTCCCTGCCGACCCTCCCGCCTCCTGCGCCAGCTCGCTCGTGGCCAGAAAGCCAAAGACGCCCAACCGGTAATTGATGGTGACCAGCACCACGCCCTTGGGCGGGAGAAAGTCGCCGTTGTGCCGCGGCTCTGAGGCCGATCCTCCGGAGTAACCGCCGCCATGAATCCAGAACATGACCGGCAGCCTGCTCTTGCGGTTCGCGCCGGCCGGCGTGAAAACGTTCAGGTAGAGGCAATCCTCACTCTCACCCGCATCCTGAAAGACCATATCGGGATAAGGATGCCCCTGCATGCACCGCGCGCCGTAGGCAGTCGCATCGCGTTTGCCTTTCCACTGCGCCGGCGCTTCCGGAGCCTTCCAGCGCAGATAGCCCAACGGCGGCGCAGCATAAGGCACTCCGAGGAACGCGCGCACCTTGTCTTGGTTGATGAGCTTGCCGTGCACCTTGCCCTGCGCCGTTTTCACGGTGAGCGAATCGCCCCACGTGCGGGCCGGCGAACCGAAGGCAAGGGCGATCACGGCAAGAGCGCAAACCAGCGGCCAGCGCATGAGGAAAAATTCCTCCCGCCAGAACTATACGCGGATTGAGGAATGCACGAACAGGCATGTGGATTGCGCATCAGGAAATCTCCGGCGCCAGCAAATCTGCCATCGTCTCCCGCCGCCGGATCAGCCGCGCTTTCGCGCCCTCGACCAGAACCTCGGCCGCGCGCGGACGCGTATTGTAGTTCGAGCTCTGCGCCATGCCGTAAGCGCCGGCGTCGAGCAGCGCGATAAGATCGCCGGCCTCGACGGGGCGCAGCTTGCGATCGCGGGCAAAAAAATCGCCGGTTTCGCACACCGGACCCACCACGTCGGCCACGCGCGATCTCCCCGGCCGCGGGCGCACGGGGACAATTTCGTGATGGGCCTGGTAGAGTGCGGGGCGGATAAGATCGTTCATCGCCGCATCGGTTACGACAAACGTCTTCTTTCCATTCTTCTTGACGTGGAGCACGCGCGTCACCAGCGCACCGGCCTGTGCCACCAGAAACCGTCCCGGCTCGATCAGCAGCCGGCCGTCGAAATCGCCGAGCGCCGCGTCGATCGCCTGCGCATACTCGCGCACCTTGGCTTCCGCGTCGAACGAATCGCCGCGCAACCGCTGCGACGAAGACCCGTCGCCGGGGGCCCCGGTGTGGTAATCGATGCCCAGCCCGCCCCCGGCGTCGATCGCCTTGAGCGCAAGGCCCTCCTGCCTGAGCCGGCGCACCAATTTGCTCATGCGCCCGATGGCCGCGCCAAACGGCTCGGCGGAGCGAATCTGCGAGCCGATGTGCACGCTCACCCCGTGCGCCTCGAGCCACCGGTTGCTCGCCGCGCGCTTGTAAATCGCCGGTGCCAACCGGATGTCGATGCCGAATTTGTGCTCGCGCAGCCCGGTCGAGATGTACGGATGCGTGTCGGCGAAAACGTCGGGATTCACGCGCAGCGAAAAGCGCGCACGCTTGCCGAGTTTGCGCGCCCGCATGGAGAGCAGCTCCAGCTCTGCTTCGCTCTCCACGTTGAACGCGAGGATTC
>JASHUF010000208.1 GCA_030040175.1 Acidobacteriaceae bacterium | reverse complement strand
CCGAAGGTGAAAGTTGTTGCGATCGATACGCCCAAAGCCAGGAAGAAGCGCCGCATCGGGTTTATGAAAGGGGCTTACTCGCTTCCGGATAACTTCATTGAACTCGATAAGAAGCTGGATAAGGAGATTGAGAAGCTGTTTCTGGGTAAGAGCCGGAAATGAAGTTTCTCCTCGATACCCATTTCCTTCTTTGGCTGCCTATCGACCACCGCTCCATTTCGCCATCTGCCCGCGCACTTTTTTCCCATCCGGACCATGAATTCCTCTTCAGTGCAGCAAGTTTGTGGGAAATCTCGCTGAAGAGGGCTCGCTTTGGAAGCGGATTCGGCTTCGAACCACGGGAAATCCGCCGGCACTTGCTGGAAAACGGCTACGAAGAGCTGCAGGTCAACTGCGAACACGCGGTTTCGATTGATATGCTTCCGCCCATACACAAAGATCCCTTCGACCGGCTCCTGATAGCACAGGCCATGATCGAAGGGATCACCTTGCTGACGGCGGACGTGACGATTGCGCGGTATCCGGGTCCGATCCGGAAAGTGTGAACCCGGCCTACGCCGCAGTCTTTGCGCAGAGCTCGTCGAAGGCGCGCATAAGCTCCCCGGCAATCATCTGCGCGGTGGCCTGCTCGATGACGTAGCGCTGCATGAGGTAAACCAGCTTGCCGTCGCGCAGGATGGCCACCGCGGGCGAGCTGGGCGGATTGCCTTCAAAGTAGCTGCGGACGCGCTCCGTGGCTTCGCGGTCCTGGCCGGCAAACACGGTGATCTTGTGGTCAGGCTGGCTGGCGGATTGGGCCAGCGCCAGGCGCACGCCGGGGCGCATCTTGCCGGCGGCGCATCCGCAGATCGAGTTCACCACCACCATGGTCGTTCCGGGCAGGGCCAGAGCCGCGTCCACGTCTTCGGCCGTGCGGGTTTCCTTGATTCCGGCGCGGGTGAGCTCTTCGCGCATCGGCGTCACCATCAGTTCTGGATACATGTCTGCCTCCGTGCAGGAGAATGGTTTCAACACTATTTTACCGTTAAATCCGGCGTGAGGCACAGACGCGCGTCCGCTCGCGAGAGGGTGGGAAAAAATGCCTTAGCCTCATGCGTTAGATTTGAACCGATGCTCTTCAGGGAAAACGTTTCGCTTGCCCCGTACACCACCCTCGGCATTGGCGGACCGGCGCGCTGGTTCGCGGAGGCCGCAAGCGAAGATGAAATCGTCGAAGCGGCCGAATGGGCGCGCGGGCACCGCGTGAAGCTCTTTGTTCTCGGCGGCGGGAGCAATCTGCTGGTGTCGGATGCCGGTTTCGACGGCCTCGTTCTGCACGCGGCGCTGCGCGGCGTTGCTGCGCCGGCTTCGGTGCAGGGTTTGGATGACTTCCCCCGACAGGTCTATCGGACGGCAGCGGGTGAGGACTGGGACAGCTTTGTCGAGCGTACAGTTTTCGATGGCTGCGCCGGAATCGAATGCCTGGCCGGCATTCCCGGCACCGTGGGCGGAACGCCGGTGCAGAACGTGGGCGCGTATGGGCAGGAGGTGTCGGAGGTGATCGAGCGCGTCCGTGCCTACGACCGAACTGTGCGCCGGTTTGTGGAGCTGGCCGCGGAGGAGTGCGGATTTTCCTATCGCAAGAGCCGCTTCAACACCGTGGATCGCGGCCGGTTCATCGTCACCCGCGTGGACTACCGGCTCACGCCCGGCGGCGCGCCTACGCTGCGCTACGCCGAAGTGGTGCGCGCGGTCGAGACGGAGCGCCAGGCCGAGCGCCTGGGCCGCGCGCCCACGCTGGCCGAAGTGGCCGGGGTGGTGCGCCGGATTCGCCGCTCGAAGGGCATGCTGCTCGTCAAGGATGATCCCGATTGCCGCAGCGCGGGCAGCTTTTTCAAGAACCCCGTGATCGGCGAAGAGCTCTTCCAGAGAATTGCCGCACCTCGTGCCGCAGTACCCGGTTTCGCCGCGCCGCCAAGGTTTCCGGCCGTACCGGGCGGTGAGAACGAAGGACGGGTGAAGATTCCGGCGGCGTGGCTGATTGAGCAGGCTGGTTTTCACAAAGGCTATGCACTGGGCGCGGCGGGCATCTCTTCAAAGCACACGCTGGCCCTCGTGAACCGCGGCGGCGCGCGGGCCGCGGAGATTTTGGCGCTGGCCGAGAAAATCCGTGCGCTCGTCGAGGAGCGCTTCGGCGTCCGATTGGAGATAGAGCCGGAGCTTGTCGGACTTTAGTCCGGACCGAGGCGGATAAGCAGACGCACGCGCTCGCGGGCCAGAACTTCGGCCGCAGGACCGAAAGCGACCCGGCGGCCCTCGTGCAGCAGCAGAACCTCCGCCCCGGCGCTGAGGGCGTCGCTCACGTCGTGCGTGGCCAGGATGGTCTGCATGCCATGGGCGCGGACCCACTCTTTGAGCCGGTCCAGCAGAAGGTCGCTCGCCTGCCCGTCGAGCGCCGAAAACGGTTCGTCGAGCAGAAGCAGTTTGGGCGCAGGGGCGAGCGCGCGCGCCAGCGCCACCCGTTGCGCCTGGCCGCCGGAGAGATCCTGCGGGCGCAGGCGGGCGAGCGCGGCGGCGCCGGCCAGGTCGAGCATCTCTTCCACGCGGCGGTTGCGCGCGGCGCCATCGAGGTTCCGCAGTCCATAGGCGACGTTGGCTGCCGCGGTGAGGTGAGGGAACAGAGCCGTCTGCTGTGCCACCATGCCGGTCTGCCGCTGGCCCGGAGGGATGTGCAGGCCGCGCTTCCCATCGGTGAGCAGACGTTCAGTGAAGACTACGCGGCCCACCCCGTGAAGACGATCCCGGTCGAAGCCGGCGAGCAGGCGCAGCAGCGTGGTTTTGCCCGCGCCCGAAGGGCCGAAGAGGACGGTCCACGCGGCGGCGAAGCGGCCTTCTACCTGAAGGTGAAAGCTGCCGCGCCGGGCTTCGAGCTCGAACTCAAGCATGGCTTTCTCTGCGCTCGCGGCTGTGCCAATAAATGGCGGCGAGCGCGAGCACGCTCAGGCCGAGCAGGATGGCCGACGTGCGCTCGGCGGCGGCGTAGTCGAAGTTCTCCACCTGGTTGTAGAGCAGGATGGAAAGCGTGCGCGTGGAGCCGGGAATGTCGCCGCCGAGCATGAGCACCACGCCGAACTCGCCCACGGTATGCAGAAACACGAGCACGCCGGCGGTGAGGAACGAACGCCGCGCCAGCGGAACCAGCAGCGTGGCGGTCATTCGTGCCGGACCCGCGCCGAGGATGCGGGCGGCATCGATGAGGGGCGAAGGAACAGCGGCGAAACCCGCAACCAGGGGCTGCACCGCGAAGGGAAGGCTGTAAATCACCGAGCCGACAACGAGGCCGTCGAAGGAAAATGCCAGCGGATGGCCGAGCAGTGCGGCGATGCCGCGGCCGAAGGCGGTGTGCGGGCCCAGAAGCACGAGAAGAAAAAAGCCGAGCACCGTGGGCGGAAGCACCAGCGGCAGCGTGACCAGCGCCTCCACACCGGCCAGCCAACCCGCCGCGGCGGGCCGGCGCTCGCGCCCGAGGACCAGCCAGGCAGACAAGGGAATCGCCACGGCGAGAAGAATCGCGGTGGTGACGGTTGCCAGCCTGAGCGTGAGGAAGAACGCCTGCCAATCCATAGTCGGTTTACTTTGCGTGTGATTATTGCACCGGAGTGAGGCCGCTCTTGGCGAATTCGGCCTGCACCGCGGGCGAAAGCAGAAATTCGAGAAACTTGTGCGCGGCGGCGGGCTGCGCTGTCTTGCTCACGATGACGGCGCCCTGCTCGATGGGCGGATAGAGATCGCGCGGGATCACGAAGTAGGAGCCGCTTGCGGAGAGGCGGGGCGTGAGCGCGGAGGTGAGCGAGATCAATCCCGCATCGGCGTTGCCGGAGTCGACGAACTGCGCCGCCTGCGCGATGTTTTCGGCCGTTGCCAGCTTCGGTTTGAGCGTGTCGTACAGCTTGAGGCTGGTGAGCGCGGCCACGGCGGCGCGGCCGTAAGGAGCGCGCTCGGGATTGGCGATGGCGAGGCGCTTGAGATCGGGATTCGAAAGCAGAGCCAGCGAGGGCGGCGGCAGATGCGAATCCCTGCGCGCCCACAGCACCAGCGTTCCGCGCGCGTAGGGGACGGGCGCATGGGGATTGGCGAATCCTGCCGCGTCGGCCGCGCCTGAATCAATGAGGCGCTGGGGAAAACTCAGGTCGGCGGAGAGAAACAGATCGAAGGGCGCGCCGTTTTCAATCTGCGCAGTCAGCATGGCTGAGGCCTGGTAGGTCGCGTCGACGTGCAGGCCGGTCTGGCTCTCGAATTGCGCCAGGATGGGCGGCAGCACCGGCTCGAGATCGGCGGCCGCGGCCACGCGCAAGGGCGCCTGTGCGCCGGCGGGAAGAGAAGGAAGCAGCGCCAGCAGCACGGGAAAAAGTCTCCTTCGGAGAGGTGCGCGCCGCAATTTCAAGAGGAACCAATCTCTGCACATACCTGCTAGGCTAACACCAGGTATGAATGACAATCTGCACCAGTTGCGCTGTTTCGGATGCGGAACCCGGATCGGCGGCGCCCAGGCGCAGCCCGATTTCCGCTGCGCCCAATGCGGAGAGCTCTTTGAGGTCGAGTATCCGGGGTGGCTGGAGCGGCGCGGGCACGACCGGCCCAATCCCGGAGCGCTCAAATGGCTGTGGCGCGAGCGGCGCAGCTCGGGCGAAGCGCTCGGCCAACCGGGTCTTGACCAGTCGGGCGTGTGGCGCTTTCGCGAGCTCCTGCCCATCCTGAACAGCTTTGGCAGCGCGGTCACGCTGCGCGAAGGCAACACGCCGCTCTACCACTTGCCGCGTGCGGCGCGCGCGCTGGGCGTCGATCAGCTCTATGCCAAGCACCAGGGCATGAATCCAACCGCCTCGTTCAAGGACACAGGCATGACCGCGGCCATGAGCGTGGCCCGCGAGCGCGGATTTGCGTGGGTGGCGTGCGCCTCGACGGGAAATACATCGGCCTCCATGGCGGCCTATGCCGCGCGCGCGGGATTGCGCAGCCTGGTGCTGATTCCCGAGGGCAAGATCGCGTGGGGCAAGCTCTCGCAGGCAATGGATTATGGCGCCGTGACCTGCCAGCTCAAGACGGATTTCGACGGTTGCCTGCGCGTGCTCACCGAAATCGTGCGCGAGCACCCCATCTACCTGCTCAACTCGGTGAATCCTTACCGGCTGGAGGGGCAAAAGACGCCGGCGTTCGAAATTGCCGAGGCGTTTGACTGGAATATTCCCGACCACGTAATCGTGCCCGGCGGCAATCTGGGCAACAGCTCGGCCTTGGGCAAGGGCTTTCGCGAGATGGTCGAGCTGGGCCTGGCGGCGCGCATGCCGCACATCTCTGTAATCCAGGCCGAGGGCGCCAACCCCCTGGTGCGCAGCCTGGCCGCAAGCCGCGGCGAGAAGCTGGAGCCGGTGGAGGCGCACACGCGCGCCACGGCCATTCGCATCGGGAATCCGGCCTCGTGGCGCAAGGCGGCCAAGGCGATTCAATCCACAGGCGGGTGGTGCCTGGACGTGAGCGAGGCTGAGATTGCGATTGCCAAAGCGGAGCTGGGCGCCGAAGGCCTGGGCTGCGAGCCGGCCTCCGCGGTAACCCTCGCGGGCCTGAAAAAGCTGTGCGCGCAGGGAGTGGTGGCTCCTGCAGACACGGTGGTGCTGGTACTCACCGGGCACACGCTCAAGGACGCCGATTACACCATCGATTTCCATCGCGGATCATTGCTGACCCAAGAAGAAGCGGCCGGACACGAAGCCGAGATCGCCTCCTTGCGCCGCGACGCAGTGGTGGTGGAGGCAGCGCCCGGCGCGGTTGTCGAAGCCATGAAGCGCGCGTCCAAGGCCGGCCTAGGGGACGCATGGGCATGAACGAACCGCGAATGCCCCTGCCGCAACATCCCCGGGATTGGACCGTTCACTTGCGCCTGCCCGCAACCTCAGCCAATCTGGGCCCGGGGTTCGACTCCGTGGCGGTAGCGCTCGATTTTTTCCTCGAAATCGAGGCCGAGGCGGCGCCGGAATTCCGCATCGCGGCTCGGGGACGCGATGCGGAGCGCTGCGCGCGGCTCGAAGACAACCTGATTCTCGAAACCTACAAACGCCTGCTCGCGGCGAACGAGCGGCCCCTTGTTCCTCTGGCGATAGAAATGACGAATGCCATTCCCCTGGGCATGGGTTGCGGCTCCTCGGCGGCCGGGAGGCTGGCGGCGATTGCGCTCGCCGTACACTTCGGGCAGCTCGCTTGGGACACGGAGCGCATCCTTGAAGAGGGCTACGCACTCGAAGGGCATCCGGACAATGTGGCTGCCTGCTGGCTGGGCGGATTTCAAGCCACCGCTCGCGAGGGCGAGCGCATTCGCATGGCCCAGGTAACTCCGCCGGAAGAGTGGCGGGCGATTGTCGTGCTTCCGCCCGAGCCGCTCGCCACCAGCCAGGCGCGCAGCGTACTTCCAGCCAGTTACCCGCTCGAGGATGTCATCGCCAATTTGCAATCGGTTTCGCTCCTGCCGCTTGCCTTTGCCCAGGCGCGCGGTGACCTGCTGAAGGCCGCGATGCAGGACCGGATCCACCAGCCATACCGCGCGCCCATCTGCCCGCTCCTGCCTTTGCTGTTACCCCTGGTGGGCGGCGACGGGATTCTGGGCGCGGCGCTGAGCGGAGCCGGGCCTTCTGTCCTTGTCGTGGTGGAGCGCGCGTCGAGTCTCCCGGCAGCCGAACGGGCCATTCGGGGAGCCCTGGGTGCGGGTTTTGCGGGGGAGCTCGTTTCCTGCCGGTTTCAGCAGATGGGTGCACAGGAATTGCACCAACTGAAGAAGAAATGACCGGAGTTTCCTAGGCGCCTTTCGTCATTGTTAATCATTCGGTAATTTCCTTTGATTTCACTGATAACAATTTGGATAATCACCAGAATTTAGGTTACTGATCGATTACCGAAGTTTCCTTGCGTTTCAATGGAGGAACACATACATTCGCTGCGTGAGCAGTTCTGGGGGAGGGCTGCTCTAGCGCCCGTGATCCTCTTCAGGATCCGGGCGCTTCTATTTTGTCCGCGCCGTGGTTGAAAAGGCCCGGCTGGGCCTGGGCCAGCATCCGTCCCCGGCATCCCAGGGTGGGGCGCTGCGACTTTCCGGAGCTTCGGGCATCGAACCTGATTGCGACGGTTCCTGTAGACTGGATGGGCTAGGGTCGCGGCGTGGTCGGCGTGGTCGGCGAGGAGGAGCATGGCTGGGGTTGGAGTGATAGAAATTAACGACGCCAATTTTGACCAGGAGGTGCTGGGTAGCGATGTCCCGGTCCTGGTGGATTTCTGGGCCATGTGGTGCGGGCCCTGCAAGGCTATTGGGCCCACGGTGGAAAGCATTGCCTCGAGCTTTGCCGGCAAACTGAAAGTGGCCAAGATCAACGTGGATGAAAACACCGCTGCGGCTTCGCGCTATCGCATCCAGGCGATTCCGGCGCTGATGTTCTTCAAGAACGGCAAGCCCGTGGATCAGCTGATTGGATTTCACCCGCAGGCCGAAATTGAGGAGATCGTGAAGCGCGTGCTTGCGCCGAGCGGCGTGGCCGCCTGAAGAAGGCGGCTCAACGTCCGGCTTCAGGATCCGGAGTGGAGAAGAGCAGCATCGAAGCCCGGCGGACACCAGGCGCGCCGGGCTTTTTGTGTGCTTGCCGGGCTCAGATGCGGCCGCGAAACTGCCCGCGAAACTGAATGATGCGCCGGCGGTCGCGCTTGGAGGGTCTGCGCTCCGGCAAGGGAGCGTATTGCTGCATCGCCTTCCGCTCCTCGGCAAGCCGGCTTCGCGCCTCGCGGCTCGCGCCGGTTTCGCGGTAGAGCGCCTGCGCCTGAGCGGCCGGGCCGCGCAACGCGCTGACGGCGAGGACGTCAACTTCAAAGATTCCGCTCTCATTTTCGACGCGCAGCCGGTCGCCCGTGCGAATCTCGCGCGCGGGTTTGGCGCGCGTTCCGTTGGCTTCGATTCGTCCCAGATCGCAGGCGCGGGAGGCCAGCGCTCGAGTCTTGAAGAAGCGCGCCGCCCAGAGCCACTTGTCGATTCGGATGGATGGAGGCCGGAGCGAAAGCGCCGGGTGGAGAGGCTTCGAATTGCGGCCGCCGGATTCTGGCATCACCTGAGGATTTCAGAAAGAGCCGCACGAACGCCAGTTCGGGATGAACGTAGACACGGTAGCCGGCTAACTGCGTTGCGGTTCAAGGGACCCGAACCCGCGTGGCGCCGGGGCGGCGGAGGTGCGCCTTTTTCACGGCCGTCCCCATCGGAATCCGCGCCTTAAACGGGCTTGCTGCGCAAGGGGGTCTGGTGGCGCATGCCTACGTGCAGGTGCACGATCTGTCCCGGCTGCACGATGACGGGAAAGTAGGCCGTTTGCCCAAGCATCTGTTTCGGCTGCGGGTCGGAGTCGACAATCCAGTCCTTGGGAATGGTCTGCTCGACGACAAACGTGACCGGCGCATCGGAGATGTCCTGAAGCACGAACTCGTGCTCGTGAATCTGCACGCGCCAGCGCAGCAACTGGCCGGCCTGAATGCGTTCTTCCACGTGCTGGGACGTGAAGACGTTGATCAGGTGGCAGACGGCGGGGTCGGTGTAAGGGCGCGGCTTGCTGCCCGGAGGCGCGTGTGCCGGATCGGGCAGGATACGGCAATCCTGATCCACATGAATCTCGTTGAAGGAGTAATACTGCCGGCGCTGGGAAGGCGCAGGCTGCGGCGCCGGCCGTGCGGAGGCCGCGCAGCACGCCCCGGCGCACAGGGCGAACACGGCCCAATGAGCCCTCGGATTCAGCATGGCGACCATCGTAGCATCCGCAGAGCCATGGTCGCGTGAATTGGCCTGCGGTCAGCCCTGCGGGGCGAGAGCCGGCGCCTTCAAAACCGCGCGCAATTCTAAGGTGGAGCAGCCGGAGCGGCATCCGCTTCAGCATGGAAATGGCGGTGAATGGCTTCCGCCGTTCTGCGCGGGACAACGGCGGCGAGCGACTCCACCGTGGCCTGCTGCACGTCGCGCAGGCTGCCGAAGTGGGTGAGCAGGCGCTGGCGGGTTTGCGCGCCCACGCCGGGGATCTCTTCGAGCTCGGAGCTGCGGTCGCGCATGGCGCGGCGCTGGCGATGGTAGCCCACCGCGAAGCGATGGCTCTCGTCGCGGATGAGCTGAATGAGATGGAGCACCGGCGAGCGGCGGTCGAGGACGATGGGGTCGTCCTCCTGCCCGTAGAGATAAATGACCTCCTCCTTTTTGGCGATGGAGGTGAGCGGCTGCGAGGTGAAGCCGAGCGATTCCAGGGCTTCGGCCGCGGCATGGAGCTGGCCCAGGCCGCCGTCGATGAGGATGAGCGAGGGCATGGAGTTGGGTTCTTTGCTGCGTTGGGATTTTTCCTCGGGGGCTAAAGCCCCTTCTTGTTTCTGATGGTCATTTTCGGCACGACTGAAGTCGTGCCCTTTCAAAACAGTCTCTTCGGCGCAGTTGTCGCGGATGCGGCGGTAGCGGCGAGAAACCACCTCGCGCATGGCGGCGAAGTCGTCCACGCCGGGGACGGTCATCACCTTGAATTTGCGATACTGCGCCTTGTTCATTTTGCCGTCTTCCCAGACCACGAGCGAGGCCACGGTTTCCGCGCCCTGAATGTGGGAGATGTCGAAGCACTCGATGCGCCGGGGCGGCTCGGGCAGCATGAGCGTGTCCATCAGCGCATCCTGGATGGCCTTGCGCGAGGGCTCGAGCACGCGGAAGCGCTGCACGTAGGATTGTTTCGCGTTCTGGCCGGCGAGATCGACCAGCGAACGTTTTTCGCCGCGCTGGGGGACGGCGATCTCGATGCGATGGCCGGCGCGCTCCGTGAGCAGGCCGGCGAGGGTCTCGCGGTCATCGAAGCCGGCGGGGACAAGGATGGAGCGCGGAACGTATTGCTGATCGATATAGAGCTGCTTGAGCAGGGCTGAGAAGACGGCGCCGGGATGGAAGAGGGGCTCGCCAGATGCACTGCTATCCCTGGTCCTCAAATGCGAGGGACCAGGGGCACCCAGGTGGTCTCCCATCCTTTCGCCTGAAGAACGGCGAAAGGATGGGGCAACCGGCTCCCGAAAGGCAACCGCAGATCCTTCGACTCCCTTCTCTTTCACGCCGTTCAGGGTCCGGTCGCTCAGGATGACAGGCTCATCTTCTGCTTCTGCTTTCCCCTGACCCCTGACCCCTGACCCCTGATCCCTGTCTTCTTCCACTGCTTCCATCAGCTCGGCGAGATCTTCCCAGAAGAACTCGCGGCGGTCGACGATTTTGCCCGCGCGCATGTGAAAGAGATTCACGGCCAGGCAGCCGTCTTCGAAGTGGTAGCCGAACACGTCGGCGTCGTCATTCTGCCCGGCGGTGGCGATGCGCTGTTTCTCCTGGAGCTGGTGCACGGTGGAGAGCTGGTCGCGCAGGCGCGCGGCGGCCTCGAACTGCTCCGCTTCGGCCGCGGCCAGCATGCGCGCGGTGAGCGTGCGTTCGAGCTCGGCGTGGCGGCCCTCAAGAAAAAGCTGTGCATCGCGCACCGCCTGCGCATAAGCCTCCGGCGTAACGAAGCCTTCCACGCAGGGGCCCAGGCAGCGGTGAATGTAGTACTGCAGGCAGGCGCGTGGATGGTAGCGCGTGAGATCGACCTTGCAGCTGGGCAGGAGAAAACTGCGATGGATGAGCTCGACCACGCGATAGGCGAGATTGCCGGGAAAGTAAGGGCCGTAATACGCCGAGCCATCCTTGCGCAGGCGCCGGGTGACGAAGACCTTGGGAAACCGGTCGGCGAGGGTGAGCTTCACGTAGGGGTAGGTCTTGTCGTCGCGCAGCAGAATGTTGAAGCGCGGCTTGCGCTGCTTGATGAGGTTGTTTTCGAGCGCCAGCGCTTCGTGCTCGTTGGCGACGAGGATGGTTTCGATGTCGACGGCCTCGCGCATGAGCGAGCCGGTTTTGGCGTTGGCCTGCGAACCCTCGAGCAGATAGGAGCGCACGCGCGAGCGCAGGTTCTTGGCCTTGCCCACGTAGATGATCTGGCCTTCGGCGTTCTTGTAAAGGTACACGCCCGGCTGGGTGGGAAGGGCGCGGATTTTCTCCTCAAGATCCATAGAACGACCAGGGAACACGAGCGGCCTTTTCTAGCATAGCGGCAATCGAAGCGGATGGCCGGAGCACGGCCGTCCGCAACCCGCCGTTCGGCTATGCTCCTGATTCTTCAGGGCAATCCTTACGCGAGAATGTAAAAATTACCCACCATTGCGGCTGCGGGCGCCTGATGAAATCGAAGACAATCTTCACATTGCGAACAGGTTAGTGGTCGCTGCGCAAATGGCGTGCGGCGTGCACGCATCGAATGTGGAGAAGGAGAATCCATCTCTGCCCCAGGCGCAAAGCGCGGGCGGAAAGGGACGAAAACCATGACAAAACACTCTCTCGGATTTGCATTGGCTTCGGCGGCTTTGGCGTTGTTCGGCGTGAGCGGATGCGCGACCAAGAATTACGTGAAGAACCAGACGGCCCCGATCATTACCCACACCGGCCAGTTGGACCAGGAGACCGCAGAAAACAATCGCCAGATTCATGACGTGGACGATCGCGCGCAGGCGGGGATCAAGCAGGCGCAGACCTCTGCGGACACCGCCAACCAGAACGCCCAGAACGCTACCAAGGCGGCCAGCGACGCCGACACCGCCGCCAACGACGTGGCGCAGCGCGCCGATTCTCTCGACGCGGTGGTGAAGGGGCTGGACAACTACAAGCAGGTGGCTGACGTCTCCGTCAACTTCGGCTTCGACAAGTCAAACCTGACCGACGACGACCTATCGCAGCTGGATAACTTCGCCGGGCAGCTCTCCAGCGCGAAGAATTACATCCTGGAAGTGACCGGCGGATGCGATACCACGGGCCCGGCGGATTACAACTACGCGTTGAGCAATCGGCGCGCGGATGCCGTGGTGCAGTACCTGGTCACCAAGTACAACATTCCTGCGCACCGGTTCTATCTGATCGGCATCGGCAAAGATCAGCAGGTGGCGTCGGACTCGACTGCGGAAGGGCGGCATAAGAATCGCC
>JASHUF010000207.1 GCA_030040175.1 Acidobacteriaceae bacterium | reverse complement strand
TGTTCCCTGATCCCTGCTAAACAAGCTGGCATGCCGTATAAACCGCCGGAAGACCGTATCCGTCACCCCCGCCATGGGCGCCAGCACCGTCGCCGGCCGCACCGTCACGCTCCCGATGCGCACTTCGGCCGGAACCCGCACCTCTGCCGGCATTGCATGCTCCACCGGGTTGTCCCAGCTCTTCTTCACCGTGAATCCCCGCCGCGGCATAAAAAACAGCTTTCAGCTCTTAGCGTTTAGCTCCCAGCTTCGGCTCCCCTCGACTGGCACTCATCCGGGCCCTTCCGGCCCGAAGAGCTGAATGCTAGCAGCTAACAGCTAACAGCTAGAAGCTAGCAGCTAGAAGCTAGAAGCCGCCTTACCGCGAAAAAGCCCCCGCCGCAGCGGAGGCCTCTGACCCTTCTGGGTGCCCCCGGTCTCGATTTTGAGACCGGGGAAATCTCGGCTACTTCGCCGCCTTCTCGTACTTCCGCCGGAAGCGCTCCACCCGTCCCGCCGTATCCACAAGGCGCTGCTTGCCGGTGAAAAACGGATGGCACACCGAGCAGATTTCCACATGAATGTCGCCCTTGTGCGTCGAGCGCGTCTCAAAGTTGTTTCCGCAGGCGCACAGCACGCGCACCGCGGCATAATGGGGGTGAATCTTTTCCTTCGGCATCTCTTAAGCGCTGTTCCTTCCGCGAATTCTCTTCTATATTGTAGGGACAATCGCGCGCTTGCGCAATGCGCCGCGGAAGCGAGACTGCGCTTACACCTGCGTCTTCCTGGTCCCGGCTGCTTTCTTCTTCTTGCTCGCCGAGCGGTCTTCCGCCAGCAGCTTCCAGGAAAGGTAAATCCACGCCAGCGCCAGAATCGCCGCCGCCGTCAGCCAGGAGTGAAAATGCGCCTCGGCCACCGCCCGCTGCCCCCGCACCGAGATCGACATCCAGTACCAGTACACCAGCCGATAGCCGCACTCGATCAGGGCAATGGCAAGCGCCACGACGCCCACGGCGCGCAACACATTGGAACTTCCCATCACGTCCCTCCGGCCAACGCAGCCTGCAATCTCATCCAGCCCGGGTACCCGCCCGGAACTCCGCTCCCGAGCCTGCCATGAGCAACACCGCCGGCGCCGTCGCCCAACCCGCGCCACCTCTTTGCGCCAACACCCATCGCTCCCTTCTACGGCCGGGGCCTGCCCTCGTTAAGCGTCTGAATCTGCACTCGATTGTAGGCAATCCTGTGCTTTTCGTCACCGCCAAACCGCCGCCGGGTATCTCATCGGTCCACTTCCGGCCCGCGCCGGGGGCAGGGCGCACCCAACCGCACCCGCAATCCATCCTCGCTCACTCTGCGCGTCCCGCGCTTTTTTCACATTCCGTCCCGGGTTCCCCACCATCCTCGCCCGTCCGCTCCGTGCGCTACGCTGGATAAGGATGAGCACCTGCCCCATCTGCGAGGGCGTGGGCCTGGTTCGCGTGGTCTCCACCACCGGCCAGTGGGTCTCCCGCCCGTGCGAGTGCCAGGAGATCGAGCGCGAGGAACGCCGCATCGCCGCCGCCCGCATCCCCCAGCGCTACCGCGACTGCACCCTCGACGCCTTCGACCCCTCCTATAAAGGAGCCGACGAGTCGCTCGGCCGCGCGCTGCTCACCGCCCGCCGCTTCGTTGACGCTTACCCGGTTGACACACTGGGCCGCGGCCTGCTCTTCGTCGGCTCCGCCGGCCTCGGCAAAACCCACCTCGCCGTCGGTGTCCTGCTGCGCCTGGTGCGCGAGCGCGGCGCCAAAGGCCTGTTTTGCGACTACCGCGAGCTGCTCAAGAACATCCAGAACAGCTACAACCCCCAGGTCAATACCACCGAGCTCGAACTGCTCAAGCCCGTCTTCGCCGCCGAGGTCCTCGTCCTCGACGACCTGGGCGCGCAAAAACCCAACGAGTGGGTCTGGGACACGGTCGCGCTCATCCTCAACACCCGCTATAACGACCGCCTCACCACCATCATCACTACCAATTACGCCGATCAGCCTGCCGGCGCCGGCGCCCGCTTCGACCGCAACGGAGCCAAACCCGCTGTCCTCGACGACACACTCGGCGACCGCATCGGCGACCGCATGCGCTCCCGCCTGGCGGAAATGTGCATTCGGGTTGAAATGAAGGGGGAAGATTTTCGCCAGTCGGTCAAGCGCGCCCGCTTCGGATAAAAGTCCGCGCCGGCCCCCAATTCCTCACTGCCTCGTTTCGAGACAGATTGGGCTCAAAATTCCTGAGTAGTTTTTCATGTTTGTTTGAAGACCTTCATGCGCCGCATTCTGGAACCCGTCAGCCTGGCCGCGCTCGTCCTCCTCCTTGCGGAAACGGTCCACGCTTTTTACGGTCCCGCGCCGCTCACCGGGAGCATCCCCACGCATTACAACACCGCTGGAAACGCCGATGCCTGGGGACCGGCTGCCACGCTCTGGCTCCTGCCCGCGATGGCCTCTGCGTTGTATCTCTTAATGACCTGGGTCGCGCGCCATCCTGCGGCCTTCAATTTCCCCGTGCGCGTCACGCCCTTCAACCGCCCGCGTCTCCAGTCGATCGCGCTCAATATGATCGCCTGGCTCAAGGCCGAGCTGCTCGGCTTCTTTGCCCTGATTCAGTGGACGGTCATCCGCGCGGCCCGCAACCCCCGCCGCGGCATCTCCGCTCTTCCCATGCCCCTGCTTCTGGGCATCGTCTTCCTCACCATCGCCCTTCACTTCGCCGCCATCATGCGCGCCGGCCGCGCGCGGGCTTAGCGCGTCAGAACACCCACAAGCTCGCCAGCGCCCACAGCATCGCGGCCAGCGTGAGGCACTGGTAGACACGGTCCGCCGTGCGCTGCCTGCGCTGATCGGCGTCGCGCGAAGTTTGTTCACGAAAGATGGAATTCACATCAGGGGAAATTTGCATCCTTGGCCCGCTTTCTAACGCATTTTCTGAGTAGCTGTATCCCGAGGACGGAAGGCAGAGTCGACGCGGCCAACAGGGAGCGGCGACCTTACGAGGAAATGAAAAGGACACAGTAACTCAGAAAATGCCGTAAGTCGTAATCGTCGAAAATTTCATATTCTTGCGCATTGACCGCCCCGCCTCGCTATTTGGACGCTCTCATTTCTATAGACGCGCGCGGCGGTGCCGTGATTCTTGCATTCGTTCGTAACCGCCCCAGGATCTCTCCTCGAGCTCCCTCCTGTGCCGTGCGCCGTTCGCCGGGCGGCCGGGCGCGCCCAGCGCCCTTTCGCGGCCACCGGTATGGGTGCCCGCGATGTACAATTCCGCTCGTGAGCACAGGCCCGCAGCTCGTTCCACCCTCCGAGCCGGTTGAGCGCAATTGGCTCCCTTGGCTGGTGGCTGCCGCTATCGTGATGGCCGTCGCCGGGGGCCTGGTGTACTTTCTCGGCCGAGGCAAAGCCGGTTTAACGGTCGTCACTCCCATTTCCGCTCCCCCCGACCCCTACGCGGCCAATCTTCCCATCTCCAATCCCGCCATGAGCGAGTCCACCAGCCTTTCCGGCGGCAAGGTGACGTATCTCGACGGCCAAATTGCGAACCAGGGGTCCCGCACCGTCACCGCCATCTCCATCCAGGTCCTCTTCCGCGACTATGCCCATGAGGTGGCGTGGAACGAAACCCAGCCCCTCCAGCTCATCCGTACCCGCGAGCCTTACGTCGATACGGAGCCGGTCTCCGCCGCGCCGCTCAAGCCCGGCGACCAGCGCGATTTCCGGCTCATCTTCGACGGCGTTCCCGATAGCTGGGATGGCGCCTATCCCGATCTCCGCATCGTCCACGTCGATTCCAAATAACGCCCCAGGCCGCGGAAAGACTCGTCGCCCAAAGGGTCTTGTAACAGGGCACGAGTTTACTCGTGCCGCAAGGGCTGCCGGATGAGTGTGGGGCTTTAACGCATTTTCTGAGTAGCTGTATCC
>JASHUF010000206.1 GCA_030040175.1 Acidobacteriaceae bacterium | reverse complement strand
TGCGGCTTCTCCTTGCCGGTCTTGTCGCCGATGTAGATGACCACCTTGCTCAAACCTTCGACGGAGGTCTTGAGAATGGCTTCCACCTGCCACATGCGGCCGTCGTCGTAACCCCAGTTGGCCTGAAGGAAGGCGTTCACTTCATCGGCAGTGGGCGAGGTGGCAGTAAAGCTGGCCGGATCGGGCTTGGGGAACGTGGGCGGGCCGGAGGGAGCGGGCGCGGCCGGCTCGGCCGCCGGCGCGGATTGAGTTTGCGCGGGCGCCGCCGGAACCTGCGTTTGCGGCCGGGAAGCAGCGGCGGGCAGGATAAGCGCGGCCAGCACGGCGGCACAGAAAAGGCGGGTGGGTGCAGGTATCAAGAACATTTCTCCTTCAGGCGCTTGCGGCCGCAATGGCGGCAGAAAGCGCGCAAGACCGTGGGAGGATTCCCAAGTATTAGCTTAAACGGTCGCGGCGCGGATTGGGTCAGGCCCGCCGGCGCCTATCTTCGCGGCTGGAATTCGGCCGCCCCTACGGGGCTCGAGGCCCGTTCTACCTTGTGGTTCCCAGAATTTCGTCCTGGGCTAACTTCTTCGCATCCCTCCGGGATGCGCTTGCCGCGCACCGCTTTTCTACCACTTCAGGACTGCCAGTTGGAGACTGCAACGAACGAGGCGATGCCTCATACGCTTGTCTTGACGGCAATGGGAAACCGGCGCCCCATGCCGAAGGACTTGGAGGTAACCTTGAGCACCGGCGCAGCCTGCTGGCGCTTGTACTCGGCGCGCTCTACCAGGCGTACCACCTGTTGGACGAGCTCGAGGGGGATTCCGTTTGCACAGGCGATGTGTTCCGGGGTTTCATAGCGCTCGACGTAGGCTTCGAGGATGGGATCGAGGACCTCGTAAGGCGGGAGCGAGTCGGTGTCCTTCTGCCCCGGTCGCAGTTCGGCTGATGGGGGTTTTTCGAGAATGGCCCGGGGAATTTTTTCCTGGTCCCGGTTCAGCCAGTTGCAGACCGCATAAACCCGGGTCTTCACCAGGTCGCCGATGACGGCAAGGGCGCCCACCATGTCCCCGTAGAGGGTGCAGTAGCCCACGGCCATCTCCGACTTGTTGCCGGTGGTGAGCACCAGGGCGCCGGATTTGTTGGAGAGCGCCATGAGCAGGTTGCCGCGAATGCGCGACTGGATGTTTTCTTCCGTGATGTCGGGCGCGCAGCCGTTGAAGAGCGGGCGCAGCGAGCGCTGGTACTCCTCAAACAGCGCGGTGATGGGGATGCGCTCGAAGCGGATGCCGAGGTTCGAGGCAAGGCGCTCGCTGTCGCCGATGGAGCCGGTGGAGGAGTAGGGGCTGGGCATGCCGATGCCGAGCACATTCTCCGGGCCAAGGGCTTCAGCGGCGATGGCGGCGACGAGAGCTGAATCGACGCCGCCGCTCAGGCCCACCAGGGCTTTTTTGAAGCCGCATTTGCGCACGTAATCGCGCGTGCCGAGCACCAGGGCGCGATACGCGGCTTCCGTGTCGTTGTCTTCGGGCGCGGCCATCGGCGGCGCGCTGAAGGGGTCCACGAGGACCAGGTCCTCAGTGAAGGAGTCGGCCTGCGCGAGGAGCTCGCCGCGGCCGTCGAGGGCAAAGGAGGAACCATCGAAGATGAGGCTGTCATTGCCGCCCACCGGGTTGACCATCAGCACCGGGATGCGGTCGCGCATGGCGATGGCGGCCAGCATTTCCCGGCGCATGGTGCGTTTGCCGTGCCAGAAGGGCGAGGAAGAGAGGTTGATGTGGAGGGCGGGATTCTGGCGCATCAGCTCTTCCACGGGATCGACGGTGTAGAGGCGGCGCGGCCAGAAGTTCTTGTCGTTCCAGGCGTCCTCACAGATGGTCACGGCCAGGCGGACCTGGTCGAGTTCGATCACCTGCTGCGATTTGGCCGCGGCGAAGTAGCGCTGCTCGTCGAAGACGTCGTAGAAGGGGAGCAGGCGCTTGTGCTGCTCGAGCAGGAGATGACCGCGGTCGAGAAGGACGGCGGCGTTGACCGCAGGCTTCCCCGTTTCAGAGGTCGAACGCAGAGCCACGCCGGCGAGGACGGCGGTGGGCAGGTTGCGGGTGGCATCGGCGAGGTTATTGACGGCCGAGTGACAGCGGGCGAGGAAGCCGGGTTTCTCGAGGAGGTCGGCCGGAGGGTAGCCGCAGATGGCAAGCTCGGAGAAGACGGTCAGGCGCGCTCCCAACTGAACGGCCCGGCGGCTCGAGGAAACGATTTTCCCGAGATTTCCGGCAAAATCGCCAACCGTGGGGTCTATCTGGGCGAGCGCGATCTTCACAGTATCAGTTTAGCGCGAAGGGAAAACAGGGGTCAGGGGCCGGGGAACCGTGTACAGTGTCTGCGCCTTCCCGCCCGTGACGCAAAGACAAGAGTGCGCGGCCCGTGGGACCGCCCAAGCGGAGGGAATGGAATCAGCGGTGAGCGATCTGTGATCGATGGTCAATGTACTTTCCCAGGTCCCAGAATCGGGACCTGGGGCACCCATATTCGTGATGAGTTGAGAGCGTGGTTCAGGAGCCGGTGCCGGCGAAGACCACGCCAATGGTTTTGAGGATGATCTTGAAGTCAAGCCAGACGCTCCAGTTGTCGATGTAGGTGACGTCGAGGGAGACGTAGCTGGCAAAGGAGGGGTCCTGGCGGCCCTGCACCTGCCACAGTCCGGTGATGCCGGGGGTGACGTCGAGACGGCGCAGATGGCTGAGCTTGTACTCCTTCACTTCGCTGGCGATGGGCGGCCGCGGGCCGACCACACTCATGTCGCCCTTGAGCACGTTGAAGAACTGGGGCAACTCGTCGAGCGAGTACCTGCGCAGGAAGCGGCCGAGCTTGGTGATGCGGGGATCGTTGGAGATCTTGAAGAGCACGCCGTCGCGCTCGTTCATGTGCATGATGTCGGCGCGGCGCGTTTCGGCGTCGGGCACCATGGTGCGGAACTTGGTACATCGGAAGACGACGCCCTTCTTGCCGATGCGTTCGGAGCGATAGAAGACGGGGCCGGGCGAGTCGAGCTTGACGGCGATGGCGATGGCGAGGAGAAGCGGCGCGAGCAGAACCAGGACCAGGATGGAGAAGACTATGTCGAAAGCGCGCTTGAAGAGAAGGCCGAGCTCGGGAACATGGCCGCAGTGGAGCGGAATGGTGGGGAACTGACCGATGTACTCGATGGGGCTGTTCCAGGCCAGGCCGTCGTACATGTCGGGGACCACGCGCAGATCGACGCCGTGCATGCGGGCCTGCTCCAGGACGTTCTGCACGATGCCGCGCTCGCACGGCGTGGTGAAGAAAATCTCGTCGACAAACTGCTTGCGCGCGTTTTGAAACAGGGTGTCAAGGCTGCCGACCACGTCAGGGTTCGCGGCAGAAGAGCGCTGCGCCGGTGACGACAGGGAGCCGGGAAGGGCGATGAAACCCTTGAAGGCGTAGCCGAGATGGCGAATGCTGTCAATGTGGTGGCGCAGGGCATGGGCTTCAGGGCCTGTGCCCACGATGAGGACATTGCGCGTGCCCACACCGCGGTCAAAGCGCCGGTAGAGCGTGACGCGGTAGAAGAACCGGCGCAGGCTGAGCCCGACGGCGGCGATGGCGATGGTCAGGATAACGATCCTGCGGGGAATGTCGTCGGCATGGAGAAGGTAAAGCGTGCCGGTCAGCAGCAGGCCGGAGGTGAAGCAGGCCTGAAGGCTGAGGCTCTGCTCATGGAGGATGCCGGAGATGCGCGTGGGCGCGTAGAGATGCATGCGCCGGCTGATGATGAGCAAAACGCAGGTGAATTCAGAGAAGAGCGCCAGCAGGATCCACATGGAGCGGCGGTGAATGAGAGTGCCGTGCCAGAACCCCCGGGCTCCTGCCAGCGGACCGGTGTGCCGGGCATACAACGTGGCAACGATGGCGGCCGCGAGTACGGTGACCGCATCCAGGACCATCCAGAGCGCAACCGCTCCGCGGGAGCCATGCTGCGTGCTTCCCGCCCGATTTCCCTCCCATTCAGAGGGGGAGACAATGGAAGCCGAAAGTCTTTGCCAGAAGTCCGAACTCGCCATCTTTTGCGCAAACCCTCGAATCTAAGGACAAATCAACCTTGAGGACGGGAATCATCGTGAAACAAAAGCTGGGACGGCGTTTCGGGAAGGGACTGGCCGGACCCGGGTGGCCGCCGGGGAGCGCACAGGCTCTCCGGCAGGCCGCATCAAGTACTTCAACTTGCGCGCCTTGCGAGCACAATCCTTGCGAAAAACCGTGCTGGGTTCCTGGAAGTTTTCCGCATAATCGAATTTCGTAATCGATTAGACGGTTTTTATGGGATCCGGTTGCTTATTCCAAAGCCGTTGTGGAAATCGCAGACGGAACTCAGTGAACCGAGCGTATCCCTGCTGATGTTGAAAAACGCTTCTCTCGTCAAAAACCCGCATTTGGCTGGAACGACTCTCAGCCTTCGCGGTTGCGCGGTACCGCTCGAGCGAGCGCGGATTCCGCTCCATCGACGAAAAAGCTGCAACACACTTGCCGAATCCGTTCGTTAGCCTCGCAAACCCTTGAATCCAAACAGCCTTCCCACACACTTACCGGGAAATTCCAGCGCGCCGGCAACGGCTGGAAGCCAAGTTCTCCCCGCCGGAAGGCATGACTGCTGGGTCGGAGTTAACTTGATTAGAATGGCCTTACTTGGTGCCTTTCGGCAAGCGATTTATTACTGCGGTCACATTACGAGTTAACATGCGCGTTTAGGCCGAAGGTAATACATAGGCGTCCAGTGTAAGGAATTGCTGGATGGTCGGATCGCTCGAAGTGATGAAATCCTGGAGCGGCCCGAAGAAGCGCGCCTTTCCCTGATCGAGAAAGAGAACGGTATCGGCAAGCCGCTCGGCAAAGCGCATGTCGTGCGTAACCACGATGCTGGTGAATCCGAGCTGGTGCTTGAGGCGCTGGATAAGGTTTCCGAGCCGGCGGGCGATAATCGGGTCGACCATGGTGGTGGGTTCGTCGTAGAGCACAACTTCGGGCTGCGCGGCGAGCGCCCGCGCCATGGCGACGGCACGCTTGCGGCCCGTGGAGAGACTCGCCGGGAGCGCGTCCGCGACGTCCTCGGCGCCCACCAGGCTGATGAGCCGGTCGACGATCTGCCGCAGTTGATCTTCGTCGAGGCCGCCACGCTCGCGCAAAGGGAAGAGCACGTTCTCGCGCACGCTGAGCGAGTCAAAGAGGGCACCGTTTTGGAAGACCATGGTGACGCGTTTGCGGATGGCCATCAGGTCTGCCTCGCTCAAACCCACAATCTCCCTGCCCTCGACGCAGATGGAGCCGGAATCGGGCTGAAGAAAGCCCAGGAGCAGGCGCAGAGAGACAGACTTGCCGACCCCGCTGCGGCCGAGGATACAGAGGGTTTGGCCGCGTTCGACCCAGAAGCTGACATTTTCGAGAACAGGACGGCCGTCAAAGGAGATGGAGACACCGCTGAAAGAGATGATGGGCTCAGCCGGCAAACCGGGGTTGGGCGAGGGTACTTCGAGCGGCTCCGAGGGCTCGCCTCCGGTGATCTCCGCCATGGTCTCGGCGAGCTCCGGCAGATCGGTTTCTGCCGAATCGGCCTGGGTATGCGCGGAGCCGGAGACTGGTTTCGCATCCGGGTTGCGATCGGAATCGCCCATACGCGTGCATTCAGATTACGCGATGCGGCTGGGGGGCGGCTGGACGAGGCGTTCGGCGCGTTCGAGATCGGCGGGGGTGTTGAGATTGAGGAACCAGCGCGCGGCGGGCAGGCCGGAGGGATGGGCAACGTGGCCGGATTGAACCAGGAACTCGACGGGGACCACGCGCAGCGGCTGTTGCCGTGCGGCGGCAGCGGTTTGAAACGCAGCCAGGCAGCCCAGTCTGCCGGAAGCGAGTTCCTCCGCAAGGAACGGCAACACGCCGCGGTCAAGGACGGCGGGGAAGGTCTGCGCACGGCCGTTGACGGAGGGGATGGTGACGTCGCTTTGCGTCTCACGGGCGTGGTGGAGAAGGTACGCGAGCAATGGAGCGGGAAGCAGCGGGAGATCGACGGGAAGAAAGACGGCGTGGCGCGCAGAGGTGGAAGCGAGCGCGGCGCAGATGCCGGCGAGGGGGCCGCGGCCGGAATCTGCGTCTTCGACAATGGGTGCGAACGAACGGAGATCGGAGCGGTCGCCGACGATCGCGGGAACGAGGCCGG
>JASHUF010000205.1 GCA_030040175.1 Acidobacteriaceae bacterium | reverse complement strand
TACGCCATCGGCATGGCGGTGGCCGGGGGCTTTACCGACAAGCTGGGTTCGCGCAAGGCCTTCGCCATCGCCATCGGCATCTGGAGCATTGCGGCCATGCTGCCCGGCGCGGCTTTTTCCGTTATCACCCTCGCCTTGGCCATGTTCCTCCTCGGCCTGGGCGAAGCAGCCAATTTTCCCGCCTGCATTAAAACCGTGGCGGAGTGGTTTCCCAAGCGCGAACGCGCGCTGGCCACCGGCATTTTCAATTCCGGAGCCAATATCGGCAACATTGCCGTGCCCCTGGTGGTGCCGGTTCTGGTGGCGCTGGTTACGTGGCGCGGGGCATTTGTCGTGACGGGGGCATTGGGAATTGTCTGGCTCATCGGGTGGCTGCTCTCTTACCGCCGGCCGGAGCAGCATCGCGGCGTTTCCAAAGCGGAGTTGGCGCTGATTCTCAGCGACCCGGCGGAAAAGCTCGAGACCGTTCCCTGGAGGCGCGTGCTGCCCTCAAAGGAAACCTGGGCCTTCGCCATCGGCAAATTCCTCACCGACCCCATCTGGTGGTTCTACCTCTTCTGGATACCCGGCTACCTGCAGACGGCGTTCCATCTCAGCCTGGCTCAGAACCGCGTTCCCGTCATGCTGGCCTACTCGATCTCGATCGGGGGCAGCATTGGCGGCGGGTGGCTCTCGTCGCTGCTGATCAAGCGCGGAGCCAGCCCCAATGTTGCCCGCAAGTCCACCATGCTGCTGTGCGTGCTGTGCATTGCGCCCATTTTTGCCACGCCGTTCGTCCATCGTCTTTGGCTGGTGGTGGCGCTGCTGGGCCTGGCCACGGCCGGACATCAGGGCTGGTCGGCGAACCTGTTCACGCTGCCCTCTGACATGTTCCCCAAGTCGGCCGTGGCCAGTGTCACGGGCATGGGCGGCATGATGGGCGCAATCGGCGGTGTGCTGTTTCAGAAGGGCGCAGGCAATATTGTTTACTTCACGCACAGCTATGTCTCGCTGTTCGTTCTCGCCTGCCTGGCTTACCCGGTGGCGCTGGTCCTTATCCATTTCATTACGCCGAAGCTGGCGCCTGCACAATTAGATTCCTGAAGAAGATGCATTCGTAAGGAAAGGCAGAGACGACCGCATGAGTCTTTATTGCTCCATCGGCAGCCCGGAGACCGACCTCGCGCCGGAGCAGCTCAGGGAGCTGCTTCGCGAGGCTCTGGGCAAGCTGGGCGCGCGCTCGCGCGTGCTGGCCGTGCCGCCGGACCAGAGCCGCGAGCACTCGCAGGCCGGCCTGCTCACGCGTTTTGCCTGGGAGCACTACGGCGACAAATTGAAGGCCGTGCTGCCGGCCATCGGCACGCACACGCCCATGGGCTCCGGGCAGCTGGAGCACATGTTCGCCGGCGTGCCGCTGGAGCTGTTCAAGGTGCACAACTGGCGCACCGATATCGAAACCCTGGGCGAGGTGCCGGCCGCGTTCATCCGCGAGCAGTCGGAAGGCAAGCTCGACTATGCGTGGCCCGCGCAGGTAAACAAGCTCATCTCGCAGGGCGGCTTCGACCTGATTCTGTCGATCGGCCAGGTGGTACCCCACGAAGTGATCGGCATGGCCAACTACACCAAGAATATTTTGATCGGCACCGGCGGGCGCGAGAGCATCAACCGCAGCCATTACCTGGGCGCGGTCTACGGCATGGAGCGCATTATGGGCCGCGCGGAAACCCCCGTGCGCGCCGTGCTCAACTACGCCTCCGAGCGCTTCCTCGGCCATCTGCCCATCGTCTATGTGCACACCGTGGTGGGGCGCAGAGCCGGCGGGGGCCTGGCGGTGCGCGGGCTTTATATCGGCGACGACCGGGAATGCTTTCTTGAGGCCGCCGCGCTCAGCCTCAAAGTGAACTTCGAGATCGTCGAGAAGCCCATGCAAAAGGCTGTGGTCTATCTCGACCCGCGCGAGTTTCACAGCACCTGGATCGGCAACAAGGCCGTTTACCGCACGCGCATGGCGCTGGCCGACGGCGCCGAGCTCATCATTCTGGCGCCGGGCGTGCGCGAGTTCGGCGAAGACAAGGGCATCGACGCGCTGATCCGCAAATATGGCTACCACGGGACGCCGGCCACGCTGAAGGCCGTCCAGGAGAATCCGGAGCTGGCCCGCGACCTGAGCGCCGCTGCGCACCTCATCCACGCCAGCTCCGAGGGCCGCTTCAAGATCACCTGGTGCCCTGGCCATTTGACCGAGGAGGAGATCACGGGAGTCGGCTACGCCCACGGCGATCTCAACGCCATGCTCGCCCGCTACGATCTGCGCACACTGTGCCACGGCCCGAACCGGGTGAAGGGCGAAGAGATCTTCTTTATCGCCAATCCAAGCCTGGGCCTTTGGGCGCATCCCAGCCGCCTTGCAAAGTAACTCACCCCGGAAGCAGGAAAAGTTACAAATGACGAATTCAAAGTTGAAACTCGGAAGATATTCGGTGGGCGTGGGCGACCGTTTTGCGCACCAGGCCAAAGCGCAATTGCAGGCCTGCGTGAAGGCGCTCCAGGAGGGCGCCGAGGTGGTGCCGGTGTGGAACAAATCGAACCGCGAACATACCATCATCGGCTCCGAGCCGGTTTCCACGCGGCTGGCCGCGGATGCGGCGGTGAAGGCGCTTCATTGGGAGCTGCCCTATTATCTCGACGCCGACCACATCACGCTCGAAACCGTGGGAAGGTTCCTGGCGCCGTGCGATTTCTTCACCATCGATGTGGCCGATTCCATCGGCCATCCCGCGCCGGCGGCAGAAATCGAGAGCTTCGTCGGCAGGCATCCCGAGCTCGTGGGCAGCATTGAGCTCGCCGGGGCCGATGAGCCCTTCGCAATCACACGCGAAACCCTGCGCGGGACCGCCTGCAAGTTTCTGGCGGCCGTCAAGAAGGCGGGCGAGGTCTACCGAAACGTGGAGAGCGCGAAGGGCGCGGGCAACTTCATCTCCGAGGTTTCGATGGACGAAACCGACCGCGCGCAGAGCCCGGTGGAGCTGTTGATTATTCTCGCTGCCATCGCCGACGAGGGCATTCCCGTCGAGACCATCGCGCCCAAATTCAGCGGCCGCTTCAACAAGGGCGTGGACTACGCGGGCCACGGGTCGCAGTTTGAGCGCGAGATGGGGCTCGACGTGGCCGCGATTGCCTATGCCGTCAAACAGTACGGGCTTCCTGCCGACCTGAAGCTGAGCATTCACTCGGGCAGCGACAAGTTCTCGATTTATCCCGCCATCTACCGCACCATGCAGCGCACCGGCGCCGGCGCGCACCTGAAGACCGCGGGCACCACGTGGCTCGAAGAGCTGATCGGCCTGGCCGAGGCCGGCGGCGAAGGGCTGGCGCTGGCGAAAGAAGTTTATGCCGAGGCGCTGGCGCACCGCGAAGAGCTGTGCGCGCCCTACGCCAACGTGATCGACATCGATCCCAGGAAACTGCCTTCCGCGGAAACCGTGCGCGGCTGGAGTTCCGCGCAATATACCTCGGCGCTGCGCCACGTGGAGCGCGACCCCGGCTACAATCCCAGCGTGCGCCAGCTTCTGCACGTGGGCTTCAAGATCGCCGCCAAAATGGGCCCGCGCTACCTGAGCCTGCTTGAGGCCAATGAAGCGGTGATCGCAAGAAATGTAACGGAAAACCTGTTTGACCGCCACATCGCACCCGTCTTCCTGGGCCGCTGAGTTGCTGACTCGCTAACTTGCTAATATCCGCGCAGCGGATGCTAACTTGCAGTTCGGAGACCAGATGAGCAAAAACTTTTTCAGCCTTGAAGGAAAGACCGCGGTGGTCACCGGAGGCACGTCCGGCATCGGCCGCGCCATTGCCATCGGCCTGGCCGAGGCCGGCGCGGACGTGGTGGCCACGGGCCGGCGGCAGCCGCAGGTGG
>JASHUF010000204.1 GCA_030040175.1 Acidobacteriaceae bacterium | reverse complement strand
AGCGGCCAGGCAACCACCGGACAAATTGGCGGGCAGGTTACCGATCCAACCGGGGCAGTCGTGGCGGGCGCCACAATCACGGTGACCGATGAGGAGAAGGGTGTCACCTTTGCGGGCCAGAGCGACGGCACCGGCAATTTCACCATCGTCAGCCTGCCGCCCGGCCTTTACTCGGTTAGCGCCGCCGCCGCCGGCTTCTCTGAGACCAAATTCGCGCACGTGGTTCTCGCCATTGACCAGCAGCTCGCCCTTAATTTCAAGCTCAAGGTGGGTAATGTCTCGTCCGTGGTGACAGTCACAGACGCCGCTCCCCTGCTGCAGACGCAAAGCGCCGAGGTGGGCACGGTGATTAGCGGCAACGCCATCACCGATCTGCCGCTGAATGGCCGCGAATTTGAGTCGCTCACCTTCCTCGCGCCCGGAGTGACCGCGCTTCCCCCGGCCAGCGGAAGCATCAACGGTCTCGGAGCTTCGATCAGCGGCCAGCGCGAGTACGGAAACTCCGTCCAGCTGGATGGCATCGAGTCCACCACCAATCGCACCCAGGACATTACCGTCGACCCCAACGTGGACTCGGTGGACCAGTTCAAGGTGATCACGGCCGCGTATAACGCCGAGTTCGGCAACGCGGCGGGCGGCGTCATCGCCATTCAGACCAAAGCCGGAACCAACTCCATTCACGGCGACGCCTATGAATTTTTCCGTCCCAACTACCTGGCGGCCAAAGAAACTTTGCCCGGCGTGAGCACGCCGCAACCTGCTTCCGCGCTCAAGTGGAACATCTTTGGCGGAACGGTCGGATTCCCCATCAAGCGGGATCGCGCCTTCTTGTTTGCCGCATACGAAGGCGAGCGGGAGAAAGATCCCTATTCCTATGTTGATTCCACCGTCCCTTTCGGCCTGATCAATTTTCCCGGCAACGGCAGCGTTGACTTCTCCGGATTGCTTGATCCCTATGCCGGTGTCACCACCGCGCCTAACGGCGGCGCCGCGGCCGGCACCATCGATCCCATCTTCGATCCGTTGGTCTCGGTCGATGCCCCCTACTGCGGCGGCTGCGCCGAGCAGCAGTTCACGGACAACATCATTCCCGCGGATCGCGTCAGCGCGGCGGGCCTGGCAACGCTTCTGAACTTCTATCCCCAGCCCAATCTCACCGGCATCGATAACGGCTGGTTCCGGAACTTCGAGGTCTATTCACCCACCCACTTCAATTACGATCGCGTCGATGCCCGCTTCGACCAGGTCATCACCGACAAGGACCGGCTTTACGCGATTTATCATTGGCAGGGCTACGACACCCTGGTGACCGACCCATACTGGGGCCACACGGTGGTGCCCGGCGGAGGCGATGCCGACCAGGCCAACAACGAGAATACTGAGCCGCAATCCGTCTCCGTTACCTATGACCGCATCATCAGCCCCACGCGGCTCAACGAAGTCCGCTTCGGCTATCTCTGGTACCAGGAAAATCTCTACAGCTTGTTAAACGGAATCAACTATTCCACCAAATACGGCGTCGGCAACGTATATATTCCCGGATATCCGGCAACAGTCGGGTACCCGCAGATTTTTTTGGCCGACGGATATCTGGCCGGCGGATCAACCTATAAGCCTTACCACGTCTACGACCAGAACTATCAAATTACCGATAACTTCACCTGGACCCACGGGCGGCATGAGTTCAAGTTCGGAGGCGATCTGCGGCTGCTCAACTCGCATCCGGACTTTTCGCTCTTTCCCACCGGCTTCGACTACTTCGACAGCTACGGCTACGCCGAGACTGCGAACTTCTACTACACCTACATCGCGAACGCTTATAACTGGGCCGGAGGATCGGATCTCGCCGACCTGGTTCTCGGCTTGCCCACCGACGTCTACATCGGCTTGCAGCTGACCAATCCCCACACCAAGAGCTGGAACCTGGATTACTTCGCGCAGGATTCTTTCAAGGTGACGCCGCGAATCACCCTCAACTACGGCCTGCGCTACGAGTTCCAGGATCCCTGGACCGAAGTCAACAACGACATCTCCAACTACGATCTGGCCAGCGGCAATATTCTGGTGGCCGGACGCGGAGGCAATTCCGACTCTCTGCTCATGCCGCGCAAGAACGATTTCTCGCCGCGCTTCGGTTTCGACTTCCAGTTGGATCCCAGAACCGTGATCCGCGGCGGCGGCGCTCTCTTCTTCTCGCCGGAAAACGACGGCCGCGAGGACATCCTTACCCAGAACTACCCCTTCGCCGACCAGGCTGCTTACTCCGACTGGGTTTTCAACGGACCCTGCACCAGCTGTGCGTCCGCCCCGTGGGAATATGTACTCGATTCCGGAGTGGCGCGCAACACCACCATCAATCTGCCCTCTTCAGGCGGCGCCATCGTTCCCTCCACGGTAGTCAACGGAAATCTCGAAACCACCTATTCCATCAATCCCCACATGAAGACCGGCACCGTCGGCTCCTTTAACCTCACCTTCCAGGAGGAGATCACCAAGACCACGTCGTTGGAACTCGGATATGTGGGCTCCCTTGCCAGGCACCTGTCGTATGAGATCGGCGACATCAACGCCAACCCCGCCAACAGCGCCAACAGCTTCAACAACCTGCTCACTACATCGCTCGGCAATATCCAGTACCTCACCGACTCAGGCATCAGCAGCTACAGCGGAATGCAGGTGAAGGCAACCAAGCAGACCTCGCGCAACACCAGTTTCCTGCTCAGCTATACCTGGAGCCACAGTCTCGACAACGGACCCGCGCCCTTCAATCTCGGCCACGTAAACAACGACGCACCGCAGAATCCCTATGATCTGAAGGCGGAATATGCGGGCAGCGACTTCGACGAGCGCCACAATCTGATCTTCAGCGGGGCGTTCGTCCTGCCCCTCGGCAAAGGCCAGCGGTGGGGCTCGTCATGGGGCCCGGTGGCGAACGCAATTCTCGGCGGATGGCGCTACAGCCCGATCTTCATCGCGCACTCGGGCACGCCGGTCAACATCACGCGGGGAACCAACCCTGCTTCCATCCTGCCCGGACTTCGCCCCAACGTGGTCGGCGATCCCACAATCCCGCGCAGCCAGCGAAGTATTTACCATTGGTTCAACACCGCAGCTTTCAACGTCAACGGCCTTCTTCCCGTGAAGCCGCAAAACAATAACTTCACTTCCGGCGATGCCGGCCGCGATATCGTGGTCGGGCCGGCCTACGTAAATCTCGACTCGTCGCTAGCCAAGGATTTCCGGTACCGCGAACGCTACACCCTGGACGTCCGCATGGAAGCCTTCAATACCTCCAACACCGTGCACCTGCAGAATCCCGATCCTAACTTCAACAGCGGCACCTTTGGCCAGATCAGCAGCGTCTTGGATGGCTCCGATCGCACCGCGCAGCTCGCGGTGAAGATCCTCTTCTAAGATCGAGCCGGTGCTGCACTTCGTCAGGCGGGTTAGTCCTTGGCGCTGCCAGTCCGGCTCGATTTCTGATCGACAGTTCCCCAGAACTGCGTACCCGTTCCCCAGAACTGCTTACAATGGTGTTGCAGGGAGAGCAGCCGCTCTCTCTGCAACGCCGGTATGCTCTGCGTCATCCGCGCGTTGCAATGCAATTCCTCTTACTGCTCCTGGGAGATCCCTCCAATGATGCGCATCCCGTCCGGCCTTCACTTCGAGATGCCGGGCCGGTCGCGCGTCGGCGCGGCGTGCGCATTCCCGATCGCTCACCTTGCTTGCATCTTGTGCCTTGCATGCGCGGCACAGGTCTCCGCGCAGAATCCGGCCACTCCGCCACAGCACGCGTACTTCATTGATTGCTCCGCCGCGGAGTCGGGCGACGGCTCAGGCGCCCATCCCTGGAATGCGCTCGCCGCGGCCGAAGCCCATCCCTTTGCTCCCGGCGACGTGATCGCGCTCAAGCGGGGAACGGTCTGCAAAGGCGCCTTCGCGCCGCAAGGCTCCGGCGCTCCGGACCACATCATCCGCCTTACCGCGTTCGGCGTGGGCCCACGGCCCAAGATCGTCGCCCCCTCCACCGCGCGCCAGGCCTTCCTGCTTTTCAATCAGCAGTACTGGCAGGTGGATTCGCTCGACATCGCCGGCGGCAACACCTATGGCGTCTTTGTCACCGGCGACAGGGGCACGCTACACCACCTCTATCTCAAAAACCTCTATGTGCACGATGTCTACGGCGGCCGGTTCAAAAACAAGGACAACGGCCTCGTGGTCGTCGGACCGGGCAGCGCCAATATTTTCTTCGACGACGTGCTGATCGACGGCGTCGACGCCGCGCATACCAATCAGTGGTCCGGCATTCTCGTCGGCGGCGGCAGCTTCCCCTACAAAGACGATAAACAACGCAACACCAACGTCCACATTCGCAACTCCACCGTGCACGACGTCTACGGCGACGGCATCGTGCTTTTCCGCGACGAAGACGCCTCCATCGAAGACAGCGCCGCGTGGCTGACGGGCATGGAGCCCACCCAGGATGTGGGCACGCCCAATGCGATCTGGACCTGGACCTGCCTTCGTTGCACCGTGTTGAACAACGAGGCCTACCTCACCGACAGTCCCGGCATCGACGGCGGCGCCTACGACATAGACTGGGATGATCAGTTCAACACCGTGGAGGACAACTACGCCCACGACACACAGGGCTATTGCATTGCCGTCTTTGCCGCGGGCTACGTCACCAGCGACAGCAGAGTGGAAAACAATCTTTGCATCGCCAACGGCCTCAGCCCGCGCCTCGCCGTGCTGCAGGGTGCGATTTACCTGCACACGTGGAACGGGGGTGTGATCCACAACCTGGCAATCGCAGGCAACGCGATCGATTGGGATCCACGCGTTCCCGGCGCAGCCGCTCTTGAGAATGACGCCGCCGTGAGCGGCAAGCCGATAGCGGATGCGTTAATCTGGCACCGGCTCCTCCCGCAGTCGCAGCACGTAACCTCCCTGCGCATCGAAGCCATCGTCAATCCTTCACTCGATAGCGACGGGCTGCTTGCGCCGGAGGTGCGTGCTGAGTTCATCGTTCTGCGCAGTCTTGCCGGCCAGTACGGCCCCGGCCGCCTGCGCGTCATCGTTCATCTTCCTGTCGGTACCCCGAGGGACGCCGAGGAGAATGCATTGCTTGATATGGACAGCGTCTATCCCGGGGCCCTCGATTTTGAGCCAGACGGCTCGGTCATTTTCAAGGCGCAGCAAATCAGAATCCTCGGAGCCGACGGGAAGCCAATTGAGCAGCCCATAGATAAATTCGAGAATGCAGCCACGCTCGGCGGCACGATTCGCGCTCTCCTCGGCCCGCCCGACTACTCGCACATGCAGCCCCTCGAATCCGCACCCAACTCCGCAGAGGCTCCGCAATGATCCGCAATCGTCACGCATCCTCTCCACGCGCGCGCGCGTCGCGCGCCGCTTCTCTCGCGGCTCTTCTGCTCACCGCCTGCACCGCCCTCGGCCAGAACGAGCCCCCTCCGCCCGCGCTCCAAGCGCCCATCTCCGTCTACAACAACTGGTCGTCCTACGATGAGCTCTCTGACAACATCCCCCTCACCGAAACCCTGGCCATGCGCGAGCTCGACGAGCTGCTGCGCCTGAAGCGCGCCGGCGTCCGCTTTGACTACTACATGATGGACGCCTTCTGGTTCGCGCCCGACGGCGCCTACCGCACCTGGCGCACGCCCAACTGGCCCAACGGCCCCGAAGCGTGGATCAAAAAATGCCGCGACAACGGCGTCCTGCCCGGCCTCTGGTTCAGCACCAACACCCTGGTCAAAATCCAGGCCGCGCCCGCGTGGCGCGATTCGCTCAACGCCGACGGCTCGGCCATGTCGTTTTTTGAGGGCGGATTCCTGCCTGACTTCATGAACGCGCTCCAGTTCTGGTACGACCGCGGCATCCGCATGTTCAAATTCGACTTTGTCGATATGTCCGCCGCAACTCCAGCCGACGCCGCCAAAATGTCCAAGGCCGAAATCAAGGAGCGCAACGCCGAGGCCTTTCGCAGGGCGCTCCTCATCTTCCGCCGCAAAAATCCCGATGCCGTTCTCCTCGCCTTCAACGGATTCGGCGGCACGCTCGACAACACTTACTCGCGGCTGCCGTGGTCCGATCCCACCGATTTGCGCTGGCTTGAAGCCTTTGAGATGGAGTACACCGGCGACCCGCGCCCCTCCGATGTGCCCGAAGCGAACTTTTGGCGCTCCATGGATATCTACAGCGACCACATGGTGCGGCGCTTTGAGCAGCTCGGCTTCCCCCTCGAGCGCATCGATTCGACGGGCTTCATGGTGGGCAAGACCGGCACCATCTACTACCGCGCCCTGCACGCGTGGAAGGGCGCCTTCATTCTGATGATGGCCCGCGGCGGCTGGGTGAACACCGTGCACGGCAATCTGGAGCTGATCCAGGGAGAGGATGCGCAGTGGATGGCGCGCGTGCAATCGCTGTTCTTCGAGCTGCAGGGTCTCGGCCGCATTCACACCTTCGGCGGCATCCCAGGCGACGTGCAGCCTTATGGCTTCGGCGGCGTGACCACGCGCGGCGCGGTCTACGTCGTCGTCAACCCCGCGCAATCGGTCGCCGCCATCAGGCTCCCGCAGCTCGATCCCGGCCAGCCCACGCTCGGCGTGGGCCGCATTCAATTCCGTGACGCGGGATTCGAACCGCGTCTCAACGGCGACCGCATCACCCTCGGTCCGGGCCAGATGGCCATGGTCGGCTACGGCGCTTACGCCGCGCCTCGATACGACTTCGGCATGCAAGAGGACGTGGTCATTCCCCGCTCCATTGCGCCGTTCCCCGCTGATTTTCAGTCCACCGGCGCGGGCACCATCGCGGCCGGCGTCGAGCCGCCCACCCACGGCGTGCTGCGCATCGTCGTGCAGCAGTACGACCTCAACGGGCAGTTGAAGCGCACCTGGGCCGGCGGCCCGCCGAACGGCGAGAACATGGGCAAAGTTTTCGCGCTCACCGCCACGCAGGGCGACCGCGCCGTCCCCGTCAAGATCGATTACGACAAGATCATCTGGAGCGGCCTCAGCTGGGCCGTCGGCGAGATCGACGCCAACGACCTCACCCCCGGCGTCTCTCTGACCATCCGTTTCCATTCGGAAGAAAAAGACCCCGTCACCCTGAAGGGTACGGCCTATCTTGTCGAATACTGAGCCCCGGTCCGGCCGAATAGAAGTGTGCGGTTCAAGGAGAGTCCCTTCATGAAGCAGTTGCGTCTGTTCCCGTTTCTTGCGTTGCTGATTGCCGGCGGAATGCGCACACCCGCGCAGCAGATGGCTCTCCACGACGGCGATCGCGTTGCCTTTTACGGCGACAGCATTACCGCGCAGCGCTACTACACCCGCTTCATGGAAGACTTCATCCTCACCCGCTATCCGCAGCTGCACGTCGCCTTCTTCAATGCGGGCGTCTCCGGCGACCGCGTCAGCGGCGGCTACACCGGCGACGTCACCCTGCGCCTTCAGCGCGATCTCTTTCCTCTCCAGCCCACCGTCGTCACCATCATGCTGGGCATGAACGACGGCTACTACGTTCCCTACGATCCCAAATACCAGGCTATCTACGAAGACGGCTACCGCAAGCTGCTCGCGTCGATTCAAGCCGCTCTGCCCCAGGCCCGCATCACGCTCATCTCGCCCACGCCTTACGACGAGCTCACCCACGGCACGGAATTTCCGCAGTACAACCAGGTCATCGCGCGTTACGCCGCATTCGTCAAAGATCTCGCCGCTTCTTCGCATCTCGCCTTCAGCGACTTCAACCAGGCCATCACCGCGCTCGACGCCGCCGGACTCGCGAAAAACCCATCGCTCGCGGCTCTGCTCGTTCCCGATCGCATTCATCCCTCGGAGGCCGCCCACTGGGTGATGGCCGCCGCGCTCGCGCGCGCCTGGGGCGTTTCTCCCCTCGTGAGCAGCGTGCATCTTGACGCCACGCAGCCCGCCCCCATCGCCGCCGGGAACACGCAAGTCTCCGCCCTCACGCAATCAGATGGCACGCTCGCCTGGACGCAGCTCGACAACGCACTTCCGCTGCCCCTCGATCTCGAAAACGGCATGGTCCTCTTCGTTCTCGGCATCTCCGACCTCGCCGATATGGACCGCCAGATGCTCGAAGTCGATCGTCTGCCCGCGCCGCGCTATCTCTTGAAAATCGACGGACACTCCGTTGGAACCTTCAGCCGCGAGGATCTCGCCGCCGGCGTGAATCTCGCTCTTTACCCCACGCCCATGGAGAGCCAGGCGCGGGATGTGGATGGAATCGAGCTCAAGCGCACGCGCCTCGATGAGGCGCATTTCATCCTCGCCATTGAAGACCCCGTAGCTGCCGATGCAGCCGCGGCCACGAAAGCCATTGAAGAAAAGGACGCGATGCTCCAGGACGAGCAGCGAAAAGCTGCGCAGCCCGTCGCGCATCACTTTGAACTCGCACCCGAGTAGGTCTGAAAAATGGCAGTCGCGGCCCTTGTATTAGGAATGCCTGGATGAATCACTGTCGATCCACGATCCTGCGCCTGTTAACCGAATTTTGCGCCAGGGCGAGCAGCGTTATTACGACGGCATGCTCTACCTGATGAGCCTGATGCACTTGAGCGGAAACTTCCGTATCATCGAGTCGAAATCGGAGACGCGCTCTGTGGCGAATTGAGCGCGCTGCCAGCCATTGGCGCATGATTAGACTGCGGCGCCGGCCGGAAGAATGTCTTCCACGTCGACCCACTGCGTGGGATAGTTGCCCGTGTAGCACGCCACGCAATAGCGATTGCCCTCGCCGCCGCCGCAGCTCTCGAGCAGCCCCTCGAGCGAGAGATACTGGAGCGTATCGGCCTCGATAAAGCGGCGAATCTCCTCGATCGAGTGATTGGCCGCGATCAGATCGCGCTTCGACGGCGTATCGACGCCGTAAAAACACGGCGAGATTGTGGGCGGGCAGCTGATGCGCAAATGCACCTCGGTTGCGCCGGCGCCGCGCACCATGCGCACAATTTTCCTTGACGTCGTCCCGCGGATGATCGAGTCGTCGATGAGCACCACGCGCTTCCCGGCGAGCAGATTGTGCACCGGGTTCAGCTTCAGCCGCACGCCAAAGTCGCGCACCCGCTGCTCGGGCTCAATGAACGTGCGCCCCACGTAATGATTGCGAATCAGCCCGAAGCGGAACGGCAATCCTGCTTCTTCCGCGTAGCCCAGCGCCGCGGTCACGCCCGAGTCCGGCACCGGCACCACCACATCCGCGGGCACGGCCGACTCGCGCGCCAGCTGTCTTCCCATCTGCTCGCGGCTCGCCTGCACCCAGCGCCCGAAGATCTTCGAGTCCGGTCGCGCGAAATACACGTGCTCGAAGATACAGCTCGACTGCGGCATACCGCTTGCGTACTGCCGGCTGGTCATTCCGTCTTCCGTCACCATCACCAGCTCGCCCGGCAGCACATCGCGCACGAACTCGGCGCGCAGCAGGTCGAAGGCGCACGTCTCCGAGGCAAAGATCACCGTGTCCGGCGCGCCTGCATTCTTGATCCGCCCGATCGAAAGCGGCCGGAAGCCGCGTGGATCGCGGGCGGCAAAGATCCGGTCCCGCGTCATCATCACGATCGAAAACGCCCCCTCCACCTGCGCCAGCGAGTCGGCAATCGCGTCCACCAGCGTTGCGGCTTTCGAATGCGCAATCAACTGCACAATGATCTCGGAGTCGGAGGTGGTTTGAAAGTACGCGCCCTCGCGCTCCAGCCGCGCCTTCTGGCTGCCCAGGTTCACCAGGTTGCCGTTGTGCGCAATGGCGATGAGGCCCTTGGTCGAATCTACGCGAATGGGCTGCGCGTTCAACAGCGCCGAGTCGCCTGTGGTCGAGTAGCGCGTGTGTCCGATGGCCATGGGCCCGGGCAATTTGGCCAGCACATCGTCCGTGAAGATTTCGCTCACCAGCCCCATGCCCTTGATGTTCGCCAGGTGCTGCCCATCGGCGGTCGCAATGCCCGCCGACTCCTGCCCGCGATGCTGCAGCGCATAGAGCGCCAGATACGCCTGCCGCGCCGCATCGGGATGTCCATGCACGGCAACCACGCCGCACTCTTCGCGCAGCTTTGGATCATCTACACATGCGCCCGCACCACGCGCTGTCATCCTGAGCGAAGCGGCCCCTGAACGCAGTGAAGGGGCAGCGGAGTCGAAGGACCCGCAGTTTTGCCGGACGCGCATCCGTGCCGGCTCATCGGCGACGCCGGAAACACCCTGGCACAGCCGCCGGCTCATGCGACCACCTCTTCGTAAACGGCGGCTTCGAGGGAGTGAGACCAAGCCTGCCTCAGTTCGGCCACCGTTGTGTCGATCACCACCGATTCGTTAACCACCGCTTCCCTTGATTCGTTCGTTTCGAACAGCGCGACTCGAAAAGCCCCGTTCGTCGTGCTGCCGATGTGCGCGATAGAAAACAAGCGCGACTCAGCGAGCTTGAGAATGTGTTCGACATTCTTCGGTTCGCACGAAATAATCGTGCCTGGCGGCTCAGCGAAGAGAGACATCGCCTCGGGAAAATCTTTGATCCGATAAGAGCGAACGTCGACTCCGATTCCATTTGCAAACGAGGCCTTCGCGAGGGCCACAGCCAAACCGCCGCTATCGATGCTGCTGCTGGATCGGACCAACCCCTTCTCCGCAATCTGAATCAAGAATCTCTGCAGATCGATAGCGAAGTCGTCCTCGAGCCATGGCGGCGTTCCCCAGAGCTTGTTCAAGATGACTCTCGAAAAATCTGAGGACCCGAAATTCTGGAGCGACTCAGGCCACAAGCTCCACTCGAGAGCGAGAATCGCGTCTCCAGGAGGAGCTTGAAAACTCGCCGGCACCGCTCTCGTCACGTCGTCAAGAATCCCGACGATACCAATCACCGGTGTGGGATAAATTCCTTCACCTTTTGTCTCGTTATAGAGTGAGACGTTTCCGCCCGTGATCGGAGTTCCAAAGTTATTACACGCAAGTGCAATTCCATCGATGGCGCTCACGAGTTGCGCCATAATTTCTGGCTTCTCAGGGTTTCCAAAGTTGAGGCAATTTGTTGCGGCAACTGGAGTAGCACCCGTACAGGCTACCTTTCGACAAGCCTCTGCAACTGCGAGTGCTGCTCCCTTGAAGGGATCGAGATAACACCACCGCCCGTTCCCATCGAGCGCCATCGCCAGCCCGCGCTCTTGAGTCCCTTCGTCCCTCAGTCCCTTGGTCCCTGTGCCTTTAATCCGCATCACACCCGCTTCGCCGCCCGGCCCCTGCACCGTATTCGTCTGCACCATGGAGTCGTACTGCTCGTGAATCCAGCGCTTGGAGCAGATGTTCGGCGAGGCCAGCAGCTTCTTCAAATCCGCCGTATAGTCGCGGGGCTTGTTCAGCTCGGCCAGAGCTTCCTCCGGCGGATCGAGCGGCACCGGCGCCTTCCACACGCCGATGGGCCGGTGATAGAGCGGCGCGTCGTCCGTCAGCGAGCGGTTGGGAATATCGGCCACCAGCTCGCCATGATGCCGTATACGCAGCCGCGGCTCCGGCTCGACCGTGCCGATGATCACCGCGTCGAGACCCCACTTCGCAAAAACGCGCAGCACCTCGTCCTCGCGCCCTTTTTCGGCCACCAGCAGCATGCGCTCCTGGCTCTCGGAAAG
>JASHUF010000025.1 GCA_030040175.1 Acidobacteriaceae bacterium | reverse complement strand
CCAGACCGCCGTAGAGCATCCGATGGAGCGACCTCAAAACCGCGGCAGGATGCTCGACGCGATCGGCCATCGAAAACCGATCTCACCAGGCCTGCCCATGTTGGCGAGTGCGCGCTGGATATCGCCGCAGTCAGCCGTCAACTGCGCGGCATCAGCTGCCACCGCGGGCGCGTCGAAGAAGTCGTCGATCCAGTGCGAGCCGTAAGTGAGAAACGACTTGGTTTGCACCTTGTCCCAGCGGTCGCCGGAAACAATCCCGAGGATGAAAGCGTGAAGCTCGACCTCGCGATAATCGTGAACCGCGCTGGTCGAGGTGGCCTGCGGCTCGGTGAAGCCAGGGCGCCCGAGGAGGTCGATGAACTCGCGTTGACCGGCCAGGACGGCGGCCAGCAGCTCCTGCGACCGCGGAACGGTGGCGTACAGGCGATCGAATTGCAAACGATTGTCGGCAACCCGACGGGTGTCAGTTCTGAGAGTATTCATTGAAACCCCTTGGCCGCGATGCGCTAAGCGTGCGGCCGTGAAAAAAAATCTGAATGATTTTCGAAACGCACCGTGGCGATTGCGGTACGGCGCGGAGCGCGATTGGGAGCCCCCCGATCGCGAAAAGGATCAGGAGGCCGTTGCTTGCTTCGCCTCGTGCGGTGAACTTCCGTTGCGGCCGGGGTTCTCGGCGGAGATTTGGCGATCGAAGTGACGGCTCCTGCGGTTACCCCTCCGAGCGGAACAAGAAATCGAATCCTGAGCGGATGTAACCGTCGAACGGTTGGCCCTCGATAATTATCGGTTACACCCAGATCTCGTCGCCGTCGATCGTCTCGGCGTACGGCCATCGCACGGGTTCGCAGGCTTTGACGAATCCGAGCTTGGCGTAAGGCCCTCAAAGATCGACGGGCTTCAGAATCGGATAAAAGAACGATTGCCTTCGACTGGAGCAGTCCTGCCACCGCCGCTGCGGCGCCGGCTGCGATACACGCGATGCCGGTCGGGAGCGACCAGAGTTCGCTGCCTTCGATTACCGAGCGTGGCGGAAGGTGACCTACTTCGGGGCGGGGAAAGCTCAGCGGAAAGCTCGCGAGGTCGTACATGATAAAGCCGCCGAGCATTCGTTCGACCGGGTCTGATTCGTCTTCGAAAATCGCGTACAGATTGCCGAAAGTGAGACGCAGCCGGCCAAGTTGCGACTGGCTGGTTTCGCGGAAGCCGGGGCCACGGGTGGCGCGGGCTTCAGTCAGACCTTTGCCAAAAGTTTGCCTTTCATGGTCAGTGGCTAGTTGCCGTAGTTCCATCGTATCCTCCCCTTAATGGTGATGATTAATGAGTGAATAAAAGGTCACTGTCCGCTTAGGGAGGACGTCCGGCGGTCCGCGCGGATCCGATCGGTCCGGAACGGTTGACCGGTGGTGGAGGGGCAGGGCTTTACGACAAAGTAGGCCGCCAGAGCGAAGATGCGGCAAGTAGTGCGAGATTCAGCGTTCGTGAGCGTTGGGGAGATCATGACAATTGTCGCTCTCCACTATCAGATGCGCCTAGGGAAGCGCTGCAGTGCGCCACGAAAGGCGCTGGTGTTCAGCGGATGAAAGTTCCGCTGGAGAAGTTGTCGGTTCAACTCCATAGCTACCGAGCGTCGCAGCGGAGTAATCCGCGGCGGGGAAGCCTCGGAAAAGAAGGGAGCGAATGGCTCTCGAGTGAATCCGCGGGCCGTAACGCGAGTGAATCCTGAGCAGGCCCCGAAAGTACGGTGGTGGACGCCGACCTCCCTGCAGTGAAGGGAAGGCCGCTGCGCGAAGGGGAAGCAACCGACGAATGCACCCATCGCGGTCCACCGGGGTAATGGGAACGGCACGTGGAGAAGGACACCAGGGCAACGTGGGAGACCCGGTGAGGCAAGGGAGTCGCGCCCCTCGATGCCGCAGAAGGCGGCGGGCCGCCGAGCCGGGAGTCGGAGAGGCCAGTAGTACCGCGGAAGCCGGTCAACGCCGGTGGAGGGAAGGGGCCTCACTTCTGGAGCGCTTCGGAAGAAGACGAAGACAAGGAGATTGGCGTGAGCCTGGAACCTCCTGAAAAAGTCCGGAGTCTTCGGAGGAAGCTTTATGAGAAGGCGAAGCGAGAGCCCGACTACCGCTTCTACCTGCTCTACGACAAGGTGTACCGCCAAGACATCCTCGAATACGCCTGGAGACTGTGCTGCGCCAACGGCGGAGCGCCGGGCGTCGACGGGGAGCGTTTCGCGGACATCGAGGCAAAGGGCTTAGCAGCGTGGTTGGAGGGGCTCGGAAAGGAGCTGCGCAAGAAGACGTATAAGGCAAGCCCGGTGCGCCGGGTGATGATTCCGAAGCCGGATGGAGGCACGCGGCCACTGGGCATCGCGACGATTCGGGACCGAGTGGTGCAGACCGCAGCCAAGCTGGTGCTGGAGCCCATCTTCGAGGCGGACCTCGAGCCGAATGCCTACGGCTATCGGCCGCGCAAGAGCGCCCAGGATGCGGTGCGAGCAGTGCACCGTAGTCTGTGTGAGGGAT
>JASHUF010000203.1 GCA_030040175.1 Acidobacteriaceae bacterium | reverse complement strand
CATTTCGGGCGCCTACTGGCTGGGCAACGAAAAGAATCCGCAGCTGCAGCGCATCTACGGTACGGCGTTCTTCGCGAAGAAGGATCTGGACGGCTCCCTCGAGCGCCTGGAAGACGCCAAGCGCCGCGACCACCGGCGGCTGGGCAAGGAGCTGGAGCTCTTCACCGTCAGCGAGGAAGTGGGCGCGGGCCTGCCCCTGTGGCTGCCCAAAGGCGCCACCATTCGCCGCTTACTGGAGGAATACATTCTCGATCTCGAGCGCAAGGCCGGATACGAGCACGTCTACACGCCCGACCTTGCCAAGGTGGATCTCTACGTTCGTTCCGGGCACTGGGCCCACTATCACGACAGCATGTTCCCGCCCATGAAGCTTGAGAACGAAGAGATGGTTCTCCGGCCCATGAATTGCCCGCACCACATTCTCATCTACGAGTCGAAACGGCGCAGCTACCGCGACCTGCCGGTGAAGCTGGCCGAGCTCGGCACCATGTACCGGTATGAGCTTTCGGGCGCGCTCAGCGGCTTGAGCCGCGTGCGCTGCATGACCCTCAACGATGCGCACATCTTCTGCGCGCCCGAGCAGATCAAGGAAGAGTTTTCGAGCGTCATGAAGCTGGTCGAGCGCGCCTACCGCGATCTCGGCATCACCAATTACAGTTATCGCCTCTCCCTGCGCGACCCCGCCAACAAGGAAAAATACGTGGACAACGACGCCATGTGGGAGCTGGGCGAGCGCGTGCTCCGTGAAGCCCTCGACGGCCTGGGCCTGAAGTACAAGGAGGGTAAAGGCGAAGCCGCGTTCTACGGGCCCAAGCTCGACATCCAGCTTGCCGACGTGATGGGCCACGAGGAAACCTACTCCACCATCCAGGTGGATTTCCACCTGCCCAACCAGTTCGGCCTGGAATACACGGGCGCCGACGGCAATCGCCATCGCCCGGTCATGATCCACCGCGCCATCGTCAGCACCATGGAGCGCATGGCCTCCTATCTCATCGAGCTCTACGCCGGCGCCTTTCCGCTGTGGCTGGCGCCGGTGCAGGTGGGTCTGGTGCCCATCAGCGAAAAACACCTCGGCTATGCCGAGAAACTGCTCCAAGAGTTAAAAGCAGCGGGCTTGCGCGTGGAGACCGACGCGCGCAACGAGAAGATGAACGCCAAAATCCGCGGCTTCGCTCTGCAGAAGATGCCTTACATCCTGGTCTTCGGCGACAGGGAAGAATCTGCGGGAACCGTCAACGTGCGCACGCGCGGCAAGACCGAGCAGAGCTCTCTGCCGCTGGAAGCGTTCATTGCCAGAGCAAAGAAATTGGCGGCTACGCAGTCGACGGAACTCTAGCGGATTGCCGCGATTGGGAGGATACTATCTTCATGGCAACGCAGCCCACATTCGGCAAGCCGGTCAGCGTCGAGGAATATCTTTCGACCGTCTACGAGCCGGATTGCGAGTACGCGGACGGCGTCATCGAGGAGCGGAATGTGGGCGAACTTGAGCATTCCTTTCTGCAGCTACTCCTGGGCAGCATCTTTATGAACCATCGTTCCGAGTGGGGAATCGTGGCGTTCTCCGAGCAGCGTATCCAGCTTGCTCCAAACCGCTTTCGAATTCCCGACCTGGTCGTAGTCCGATCAGATTTCCAACGAGAATCGATCCTCACTCATCCGCCGCTGATCGCGATTGAGATTCAGTCGCCCGAAGACACATTGCGCCGCACCGCGATCAAGGCCGCAGAGTATCTGGCCTTCGGCATCCAGAACGTTTGGGTCATCGATCCAGCTGCTCGCGTCGCTTATCGCGGAACTCTCGCCGGCCTCGAGCTGGTCCGTGACGGCCAGCTGAGCGTTCCCGGAACCGCGATCAGTGTTTCCGCGCAGGAGCTGTTTGCGGAGTTGGATCAGGTTTAATCCAAATGCCGTTCAGATGGATTCACGGTACGCTACCGCTAGCGCTAAGTATCGGTTTGATAATTGTTGCGGCTTGGGGATTTCGCGCCCTCAGAAGTAACCGTCCGTGGTTTCGAATCCCATCCAGAATATTGGCCGTGGCCACGATCATCGTCTCAAGCCTAGCTTTGTGTTTATCGCTCTTTGGGGTCTGCGTGATGGACTCACATTCCACGCTAGTGTTTTCGCCTGATCGGAGGCATGCGGTGCGGATCGAGAACCTAGATGGCGGCGCCCTTGGAGGAACCACTTCTGTCGGTCTTTACTCGCTTGAAGGGCTCATGAAAGAAGAGGTTCTTACAGGAGAGTGGAACATTGTCGAACAAAAGGATCTTCACTGGGACGGCAACGGTCACTTGCTGATCACCTATGACGGAAGGTGGGGCAACATTCCAACTTGCTACCGCGCCAGAAGCATCGAAGTAAATTGCATTCCCGCTCCGACCGGCATTGGCGTCGGCTCAAAATAGGCAAATCCCTGCATTTTCTCGCGCCTAACTCCGCTAGCACAGGCGCGAAGCGAGGCTGCCCCGCCGCAGGTGGTTACGCGTTGATCGCCATCCCCTCCACCGCGCCGTAGGCGTCGAGCATAGACTCGCTCAGCGTGGGGTGCGCGTGGATGACGAACATCATGTGATCGACTGTGCCCTCGAGCTCCATTACCGCCACCGCTTCGGCAATCAGCTCCGTGGCCTGCGGCCCGACGATGTGCACGCCGAGAATCTCGCCGAACTTGGCGT
>JASHUF010000202.1 GCA_030040175.1 Acidobacteriaceae bacterium | reverse complement strand
CTCGGCTACCGAGGCGAACCCGCCATCAGGTTCCCGGTCCAGCTCACGGACGTGCCTGCGAACTGGCAGGTCAACTGTGTGGCGACAAGCCTGCTCGGTCACGTCATGTACGCGACTTCAGACGTGGTAACCGCCGGGCGCGTGACCGGGTCGGAATGCGGCGACGATAACCCGCTGAACGCCCCGCACTTTGATCTGGGCCAAGGAGCGAAGAACGCGTGCGCCGGCCTCATCTACGCCCATCCCAAGCCCGAAGTAATCAACGGCTACCAGGTTGTCCTCGGTACCGAGAGGACCTGGCCCAACTACGAGCTGTGCGCCGACGATGCAGCAGGCACCTTCGTGTGGATCGCCATCGGAGCGCACCCGACCCTGAGCCCGGCCAGCATCTTTGCCCACCACCTGCGGCTGCTCGGCTCGAATCCGGCGAAATGGACAGCCGAGCCGGTCGTCTGAGCCGAGATCTGCTGCCGCCGGCTCAGGACTCGACCACGACCGGGAGCGGCCACGTATTGGGCACAGTCAGCCGACGCCAGCAGCAATCGCAGTTGATCATGCGGCTGCACCGCAACTTCGTCGCTCATCTGACACGCCTCCCTGCCGCCGGAGCGAGTGTGCCCCCGCGTGCACCGGGCCGCGGACACTCTCAGTAGTTAGTGGGGCGCGACGGCTACCTGGTACGGCCTCGTGGTCGAACGCATAGGCGAAAGTGAGCGACCGGACTGGCGGTGCTACCCGCTGACTTGCGCCTATGGCCATCCATGGGCACCCGGCCGGATATCGGTCTCCTGGGTTGTCTGCGGATGCGCAGGCAGTAACGGCCACCAGCACGTGAGCTGCCGCACCACAGGCTGCCCGAGCGTCTGGTACCAGCCGCCGCACCGGCCGGGCGCAGAAGTGACGGCTAGGCCGGGCTAGCGGAGCTACACCCTGGTCTGATCTCTGTTGTACGCCATGGGCCGCAGCGTCAGCCGCGCGAGGCGCGCCCACGCACCAATAACCCGTAACGCTAGCCGCTGCTTGAGCGGTTGACTGCCACTGTGACCCGACTCGGCTCACGATCATGGAGGCTCGGCTCGTGCAATGCGCTGACCTGCCGGTTCTTATACACGCGCGGGCGAATCTGCGCACTGAATCTGCCAGCAGACGGGCATCCGACGCCTCCGGTATCCGGTGGCTCAAGCTGAGCCTAGATTCAGCGGGCTGCCAGTTACAGTGGATGGCATGAGCGTCGCGCTGTGGCCGGTCTTTGAAGATGGTCAGAGGCACAGTCTCTGCGATGAGGGCGTCCCGGTGTTGCGTGCTTATAAGGATCTGGACGCGATCGCCACGGCCGCGGGGCGCATGTCGCTGTCGGCCTTTGACGGGCACGCCGACGTGCCGGACGACGTCATCGCGCGCCTGGCCGAAGAGGCGCAGGATGAACCAGACCTCTCTGGTTTCCCGATCGTCTGGCACGACCCCGCTGACGCGGTGGCAACCCTGGATGTGATCCTCTTCGCGCTCGCCTCTCCAGACCTCTCATGGGCTGGGAAGGAGGACCCCGAGGAGCTCGCGTGCTGCTTGGAGGCTATCCGCCAGCCCCTTCAGCAGGCGGCCGCCCGCCGAACGCGGTTCTACCTGACTGTTGTGTGATCGCGCCCTGGCTCGAAGCGCCTTCAGCGCGCTCGGCACTAATTGAGCCAAGACGGGATAACTGGTAGCGCGCGGCGTGGATGGCCACGCAGGCAGCTACCGATCACCTCGCCTGCGTAGATGCCACCTTTTTTCAAAATGGATCACTATCCGCAGTGATTCACCTTTACATCTACGCGCAACTAACGCTCGTCCGGTCCGGTTTCGAGAATGCCAGTCTCGCGATATGGCTTCTAAGGCGGCAATGTGCTGCCGCTCCATGCCGCGATAGACGCGGCCGTCACAACCCTTGGAGCCGCGTACACCCGCTACGCGAGGAGAGCCGGGAATCGCTGAGACATCGGTGCTGAGCATTGCCGCCAGCCAGCCGCGAAAGGCTCCCTGGCTGCCTTGAGCCAGCTGATCGTTGACGAATCGTGTTCAGGTGAGGCTTACAGTTTCTAGGGTCACTGTCGCAGATCAGTCTCAGCGACGACCCCGAGGAAGTCCTTCCCCGCCCTCTGCGTCCCCCTGATGGACGCTTGACGGCTTCGCTCACGCTGACGGTGGATGATTACCGCCGCGAGGGCAAGTGCAACAAGGGGTACGGTCCAGTAGACGGTCATCCAGCGATCATGTTTGGAGTGGTCGGGCAATGCCAGCACCAGCAAAATCGCCGCGAGGGAAGCCAGCGTGCCGAAGCCCAGCCACCAGTTTTTCTCCCGCAGATAATCGACCGCTAGGGATCCGAAGACCAGCCCGTTAAAGCCTGCGACCAAGACCCCGTAATCCACCAGGCCGCCCCCCGCTCCCGCCGCGCTGCCGATAGCACAAGTCTAGATATAGCCGAACGCACGCCGCGCGCAGTCTGCGTGCAGCATCGAATGAGAAACAGCGGGCGTGAACGGTCCCCCGGCGGGCATGGACCGCCTGGGATGGTAGATCGTGATGGCCGCGTTTCCGCTGGTGAGTGGCCCTATGGGCTACGAATGATAGGTGGTCAGGGGGCGGGGTCGAACCGCCGACCTTCCGCTTTTCAGTGAACCACGCTGGTCCGTGCTGACCAGGCATGATGTGCTGCAGCCGACGGACTTTCCGGACGCCTGGCCGATGACTTGGCTGACCACCAGGCCATAGGCCCCGATGCTCGCCACGGGGCAGCCTCAGTCCGGTCTTCTCGGACACTCCGCCGCCGGTCCGCTCTGTCAGTTTAGTTTGACACGCGCGGGGTGTCAGTCTAAATTGACAGACGTGGACATCGAAGAACTCGGCGTGAGCCTCTCCTCCGATGACCCGGCGATCGGGCTTCGCGCGTCCCTGG
>JASHUF010000201.1 GCA_030040175.1 Acidobacteriaceae bacterium | reverse complement strand
CCATTTCCGTAGAAAGCTGCGCGGGCGGCGGCGCGGCATTTATCATCATGCTGCCGAAGGCGGACACATGAGCGCGAAGGCGAACATCCTCATCGTCGATGACGAGGCCAACACGCTGGCCTCGCTTTCCCGCGCCTTCCGCCTGGCGGGGCACGAAGCCGTGGTGTGCGACGAAGCCGTGCGCGCCCTTGAGATCGCGCGCGAGCAGCGCTTCGATTTGATTCTGAGCGACGTGGTGATGCCGCGCCGTGACGGCCTCACTTTCCTCGAGGACCTGAAGAATGCCGGCGTGGCCGCACCTGTGGTGATGATGAGCGGGCAGGCGCATATCGAAATGGCCGTGCGCGCCACGCGCCTGGGCGCGCTGGATTTTCTCGAGAAGCCGCTGACCACGGAAAAGCTGCTGGTCACGCTCGACAACGCGCTCAAGCTCACCCGCCTGGAAAGCGAAAATCGCGAGCTGCGCGCGCGCGTGGGCAGGCACACGCTGGTTTTTGCCGGCGAAACCATGCGCCGCGTGATGGCGCAGATTGAGCGCGTGGCGGCGAGCGAATCGCGCGTGTGCCTCTACGGTGAAACCGGAACCGGCAAGGAACTGGTGGCGCGCACGCTGCACGAGAAGAGCCATCGCAGCGCGGGCCCTTTCGTCACCCTCAACTGCGCGGCCGTGCCCGCGGAGCTGATCGAGAGCGAGCTTTTCGGGCATGAAAAGGGTTCCTTCACCGGCGCCGCGCAGCGGCACACGGGCAAATTCGAACAGGCGCACCGGGGCACGCTTTTCCTGGATGAGATCGGCGACATGCCCGCGGCCATGCAGGCCAAGCTGCTCCGCGTTCTGGAAGAGGGCGAAGTGGAGCGCATCGGCGCCGGCAAGCCCACGGCCGTGGATGTGCGCGTTGTCGTGGCCACGCACCGCAACCTGGAGCAGCTTGTGGAGGCCGGCAGTTTCCGCCGCGATCTTTATCATCGCGTCGTGGTCTTTCCCGTGGAGCTGCCGCCGCTGCGCAGCCGCACGGAGGATTTGCCCCTGCTGGTGGAGCATTTCGCCCGCCAGGTGAGCGCGCAGAACGGATGGAAGCCGGTCGGCTTTGCGCCTTCAGCGATCGAGGCGCTCAAGCAATACGCGTGGCCCGGCAACATTCGCGAGCTGCGCAACGTGGTGGAACGGCTTTTGCTTCTGGCCGGGAGCGAAGTGACGCAGGAAGACGTGCGCCTGGCGCTGCCTTCTTGGCGCGCGCCGGGAGCAGGCGCCTCTGCCCAAGCGGAAACATCGGGTCCGCTGGCGCAACGCGTGCTGGCCTTTGAGCGCGCGCAGCTGCTGGCGGAACTGGAGCGGCACGGCCGCCGCGTGACGGCCACGGCAAGGGCGCTCGGGCTCGAGCGCAGCCATCTCTACAAAAAATGCCAGCAGCTGGGCATCGACCTGCAGGCGCTGCGCGCGCGGGACGAATGACCGGGAGGGCCGGAGAAGACGGAAGCTCTCGCTTCTCGCGAATGGCGCTTGAAGTACTGCGCTTCCCTTTCCTGCTGTATGGCCGCCTCGAGCGTTTTGAAGGTGCCCAGGTTCCGGCGCTCGCCGGTGGCCGCGTCTTTCTTGCGCGCATATAAACGAAATTGTCCGGACTTCAGCTTCCGTATCATGCTCCATGTAGATGCGCCTCGCCGCCGGTGTGCCGCCCTGCGCCCGGTCGAGCGCCTCTGCCGGCGAACGATGCGGCCAACGAATCAATACCGGACTGGCCCGCACCGGGGGTGTTTCCGGCTTCCAAGGTTCCTCATGATGTATAAGAAGAGAGCGTGGCGCGTTTGCACCCGGAACGGCGGCGCATGCGCGATGGACGATTCATCGATCCGGGCGGAGGAGCGCGGGGTAAAGAGATGGCGACCAAGGCCCACACAAGCACCGTTCCCAGCGCCAACAAGCATCTGCTGCGCTGGGTGGAAAAGATGGCCGAGCTCACGCGGCCGGATGCGATTCACTGGGTGGACGGTTCGCAGCGCGAATACGAGCGCCTGTGCGCGCTGCTCGAGCAGCGGGGCACGTTCATCCGCCTGAATCAGGAACTGTGGCCGGGCTGCTACGGTGCGCGTTCCGACCCGCGCGATGTGGCTCGCGTGGAAGAGCGCACTTTCATCTGCTCCCTTGCGCGCGACAGCGCCGGCCCCACCAACAACTGGGAAGATCCCTACGCGATGCGGCGCAAGCTGAAAGAGTTGTTTCAGGGCTGCATGCGCGGACGCACCATGTACGTGCTGCCGTTCTGCATGGGACCGCTGGACTCGCCTGCCTCGCGCATCGGCGTGGAGCTCACAGATTCGCCGTATGTGGTCGTGAGCATGCGCATCATGGCGCGCATCGGGCGCGCGGTCTTTGCCGAGATCGACAAGGACGTGAAGCGCGTGGTTCCCTGCATGCATTCCGTGGGCATGCCGCTCGCGCGCGGGCAGGCCGACGTGCCCTGGCCCTGCAACGACACCAAGTACATTGTGCATTTCCCTGAGACGCGCGAGATCTGGTCCTACGGCTCCGGCTACGGCGGCAACGCGCTGCTGGGTAAGAAATGTTTTGCCCTGCGCATCGCTTCCAACATGGCGCGTGACGAAGGCTGGATGGCCGAGCACATGCTCATTCTCGGCGTGGAGAGCCCTGCCGGCGAGAAAACCTACCTGGCCGCGGCGTTTCCTTCCGCCTGCGGCAAAACCAATCTGGCCATGCTCGTCCCTCCCAAGGCGCTCAAGGGATGGAAGGTGTGGACGGTCGGCGACGACATTGCCTGGATTCGTCCCGACGACAAAGGGCAGTTGCGCGCCATCAATCCGGAGACGGGGTTTTTCGGCGTTGCGCCGGGCACCAGCGCCAGTACCAATCCCAACGCCATGGCTACGCTGGCGCGCAACACCATCTTCACCAACGTCGCGCTCACGCCCGAGGGCGGCGTGTGGTGGGAGGGAATGACGGAGAAGCCGCCCGCCGAGTGTCTCGACTGGCGGGGCCAAATCTGGACGCCGGAGATCGCGCGCAAAACCGGTGCAACGGCCGCGCACCCCAACGGGCGCTTCACCGCTCCCGCCGCGCAATGCCCCAGCATCGATCCCGCCTGGCAGGATCCCGAAGGCGTTCCCTTGAGCGCCATTGTCTTCGGCGGAAGGCGCTCCGTGACCATGCCCCTCATCTATCAGGCCTTCAACTGGAGCGCGGGCGTGTACATGGGCGCCACCATGGCCTCAGAGACCACGGCGGCGGCGGCAGGCGCGCTGGGAAAATTGCGCCGCGATCCCATGGCCATGCTGCCTTTCTGCGGTTATCACATGGGCGATTATTTTCGCCATTGGATCAAGATGCAGCGCCGGCTCACGGCCACGCCGCGCGTGTTTCACGTCAACTGGTTCCGCCGGGATGAGAAGGGCAATTTTCTCTGGCCGGGCTTCAGCGAGAATTTCCGCATTCTCAAGTGGATCGTCGATCGCGTGCGCGGCCGCGCCCAGGGCAAGGGAACGCCCATCGGCTGGACGCCGTATTACAAGGACATCGACTGGACGGGACTCGATTTTTCAGAAGAGCAGTTCACGCGCATGCAGGCCGTCGATCGCGCGGCGTGGCGCACGGAGGTCATCGGGCACGAGGAGCTGTTCTTTGATCTGCACGACCATCTGCCGCCGGAGATGATCTAC
>JASHUF010000200.1 GCA_030040175.1 Acidobacteriaceae bacterium | reverse complement strand
CGCTCCAGAATGATGCGTGTGTGAAACGCGGTGCCCTCGATCGCCGCAAACAGCTCGTCCTGCGCCGTGTGCACCAGATTCCATCCCAGCGTCACGCCGCCCAGCTCGGGATTCACCAGCACCGTGCGGTCGCCGTTATCCCAGCTTAGCCGCAGCAATCCCGTCTGCCCCGCGCGGTACGCCTCCAGCCCTTCGCTCAACGCGGCCACGGTGGTGTTCGCGCGCTGCGCAATGGCGTCGAAGATGTCGCCCGTCGCCGAAAGCCCCGCTTCGATGCCCGTGTACTCCGGGTGCACGCTGCCCGGCACCACACCGCACACCCCCGGCACCAGCTCCGCCTGGCGCGCCATGGCAATGATGCACGTCGACGTGCCCACCACGTTCACCGCGTCGCCCTCGCGAATGTTCGATCCGATCGCGTCCCAGTGCGCGTCGAAGGCGCCGACCGGAATCGGAATCCCTGCATGCAGCCCCAGCGCCCCAGCCCATTTTTCCGTCAGGTGCCCGGCCACGCGGTCGCTGGTCAGGTAATCGCCGCCCATCTTCGCGCGCACGCCTTTGAACAGCGGGTCGACCGCAACCAGGAAATCTTCCGGCGGCAGCCCGCCCCACCTTGGATTCCACATCCACTTGTGGCCCATGGCGCACACGCTGCGCTTGAGACCCGCCACGCCCGTCACCCCGCTTAGCGTGGCCGCCACCATATCGCAGTGTTCGAGCGCCGTTACCATCCGCGCGCGCTTTTCCGGGTTGTGCCGCAGCCAGTGCAGCAGCTTGGCAAAGCCCCACTCGTGCGAGTAGACGCCGCCGCACCACTCGATGCCCTCGAATTTCAGCTCGTGCGCCTTGCGCGTGATCTCCTCCGCCTCGGCAAAGGCGCGGTGATCGCACCAGAGATAGTATTCGTCCAGCGGCTCCAATCCCTCGCCCACCGGAACCACGCTGGATCCGGTTGTATCCAGCGCAATCGCCCGCACCGCATCGCCCGGCACGCCCGCCGTTTTGAGCGCCTCACGCGTGGCTTGGGCAAGCGCCTGCATCTGGTCCGCGTGTGCCTGCGTGGCGTAGTTCGGGTCCTCGTGCCGCCGGTGCAGCGGGTACGCGGCTGACGCCGTCCCAATCGGTCCCTTGTCACTCGAGACCAGCGTCACGCGCACGCTTAACGTGCCAAAATCCACACCGGCTACCACGCTCATGCGATTCGCACCTCAGTAAACGCTTTCTTATTCGCTCACCAGAGTACACTATCGCCGCGCGCGCAATCGCATCGCGCCGCTGCCATCTCGCCGATGCGCTGGCTTGCTGCCTTGCTCACCCGCCCTACTTCTTCCCCGGCGCAGCGCCCGCAGCCGGCGCACCCCCATCGCCCACCACCTGCCCCTGCTTGATCTCCGGCGGCGCGCCGTTGTCATTCTTCACCAGGATCGAAATCCGCCGGTTCGACGGATCGAAGGGATTGTTCTTCACCCGCAGCATCTGGTCCGCGTAGCCGCGCACCTGCGTCACCTGGTCGCTGCGCACGCCGTCCCGCTGCAACAACCGCCGCGCTGCGTTCGCGCGGTCGGCTGAGAGCTCCCAGTTCGAGTAATTCGCATTGGTCGAGTACTGCGCAGCATCCGTGTGCCCCTCGATCAGCAGATTGTTGGGCAGCGTCTTCAGCTCCGCGGCCAGCAGCTCCAGCAGCTCCTGCCCGCTGTCGCTCAGCCGCGCGCTGCCGCTCTCGTAGAAAGTGCCGTTCTTGCCCTCCAGCAGCTCGATGCGCAGACCCTCCGGCGTGATCGTGATCTCAATCTGCTTGGAGAGCTTCTGCAACTCCTTCTTCGCCATGATCTCTTTTTCGAGCTTTTCCTTCAGCTGCTTCAGCGCCTCGTCGTTCTGCGCCACCTGCACGCCGTTGCCCGCCATCGTGGTGCCCAGCAGGTTCGCCGTTCCCTTGGGATCGTTGAAGTAGCCGGCCACCGCTTTCTTCACCTTGTCGCTCTGGCTCATCAGCCACAGCACAATGAACAGCGCCATCATGGCGGTCACAAAGTCGGCATACGCCACCTTCCACGCGCCGCCGTGGTGGCCGCCGTGCCCGCCCTTCTTCTTCACGATCACGATCGGCTGCGTCTTCGCTGCCATATTCCCGCTCTCTCGCCGGCTCGCCCGCTCGCTCCTACGCCGCCGCAGCCTCCGCCGCCGGCGCGTGATTCTTGCAGCTCTTCTCCATCTCCTCGAAGCTCGGCCGCGCGTAAGCGGGAATGGCGCGCCTGCCCATCTCGATGGCAATCAACGGCGCCGCCCCCTTCAAAAACGCCAGCAGCAGCACGCGCAGCACGTGCAGATACTCATTCTGCTCGTCGGCGGACTTGCGCATGTTCGCGCCCAGCGGACCGGCGACTCCGTAACACAGCAAAATGCCTAGAAACGTGCCCACCAGCGCCGCGGCCACGTGTTTGCCAATCTCCTCGGGCGGGCCGCCCAGCGATCCCATGGTGATCACCACCCCCAGCACCGCAGCCACAATGCCCAGACCGGGCAGCGAGTCGGCCACCGTGGTCAGCGCCTCCACCGGCTGTATCGCCGCATGATGATGCACCTCCATGTCCAACTCCATCATCTGGTCCATGTCGAACGGCTCCACCCCGCCGGTGATGGCCGTGCGCAGCGTGTCGCAGACGAATTCCAGCGCATGATGATCGGCGAGAAACTGCGGATACTTCTTGAACAGCGCGCTCTCGGCGGGCTTCTCCACGTCCATCTCCACCGCCAGCAGGCCCTCCTTGCGCACCTTGTTCAGAAATTCGTACATCATCTTCAGCGTGTTCAGGTACCGTTCCTTGGTGAACGGCGAGCCTTTCAGCGCGCCCAGCACGCCGGCCACAATCGCCTTCACAATGCGCAGCGGATTCGCCACCAGCATCGTTCCCGTCGCCGCGCCGGCAATGATGATCAGTTCCGCGGGCTGCGCCAGCACCGCAAGGTGGCCCTTCTCCATCAGAAAGCCGCCAATCACGGCTGCAAATACAACCAGGATGCCTACGATGGCAAACATGCCTGCCCCCCTCCCGCGCGCGCAATGCGGTTTCCGCCCGCGCGCATGCTCGCCATCATGGCCTTCCGCGCGCGTTCGAGCAGCGGCGTCAGGTCCGTATCGCACCCGCTTTCGGCCTGCGCTGCGCCAATGCTTACGGTCAGGGTCACGCGATCGCCCCACCAGCGGAAATCCGCCGTCCGTGCCAGACCGGCAAGCGTCTGCGCATGGCTGGCGAGCATCTCCGCTGTCCGTTCCCGCGCAATCACCAGAAACTCGGCCTCGCCCCAGCGCCCGATCTCCTCGGCCGGCCGCAGTCCCGCCCGCAGCGCACGCTCCACCTTGGCCAGCATCGCCGCGCAGGCTGCAGCGCCGTGCGTGCGGCGCAGCTCGTGGGCCTGGTCCACGCCGATCCACAAAACTCCGAAGGGCAAGCCGCCGCGCAGAAAATCGTCAAACTCGCTGCTCATGCGGTCGTCCAGCTCTTCCTGGCTCACCGCCGTTCCCACGTCCTCGCCGGCTTCGCCGTGGGGCAGCGCATCCAGGCTCTCGGCCGGATGAAACATCGCCGCCATGCCGATGCGTTCGCCCAGCCCGTCGCGCAGCACCAGCCACCGCGCCATCACCGGCACTTCGTGACCGAGCTTGTGCCGCACCCGCACCACCGCGCCCCCGGGCCTTCGCATGTCCGCAAGCCGCGGCTTCTCCACCAGCAGCGCCTCCAGG
>JASHUF010000024.1 GCA_030040175.1 Acidobacteriaceae bacterium | reverse complement strand
CGCCTGTTCCTCCCGTCAATCCAATGGTCGCGATGCCCATCGCCCGGCACAGCTCCAGAGCGCGCAACACGTTGGGTGAATTACCCGAAGTCGAAATACCCATAAAGACGTCGCCGGTCTGGCCGATCGCCTCAATCTGCCGCGCAAAGACGCGCTCATAGCCATAGTCGTTGCCCACCGCAGTCAGAATCGAGGTGTCCGTAGTGAGCGCCACGGCGCGCATTGCAGGCCGGTCTTCGACCAGGCGGCTTACGAACTCGGCCACCAGGTGCTGGGCATCCGCTGCGCTGCCGCCATTGCCCGCTGCCATCAACTTGCGGCCGGCCTTGAGTGCCGCAGCGGTAGCCGTTGCCGCATCGGCGAGAACGGCATGTAAAACCGAATCCCGCGCCACCGCCTGCACCACGGCGCATCCTTCCTCGAGTTTTTCGTGCACAAGCCGGTTCATTCGCTCCTTTGAAACGCTCTCCATGCCTGCACCTCTCGGACTGCAAAACGGCGCCCGATTGCGATCGCCGGCCTCTTCGCACCACATCGCGCCCACTCCCTCCGAGCGTATCGCGCCGGCAACATGCATTATAAATCCGGTCCGGTTCTCGTGCGATCCCGCCGCCATCCTGAAGCTGCCGGAGGCAAATCATTTGCAGACCACCGGAAGGACAGCCGGCGGTTTTCGCAGAATTGCAATCGCGGACGATGCTTTTTCACTTGGAATCTGCACGGCGACTGGCCAATGTTGCCGGGACATTTGTCGGCATGTTCGGCCTCCGCGCCAAGGGCGGAATCGACAAACCCGGCTATTACGCTTACGGACTCCTGCATCAGCTCGGCAGCCAACGGTTGCCGAATCTTTCAATAGACGTGATCGTAACCAGGACATTCGATGGTGGCCTCGCCATTGCCGCCTGGAATTGGATGGACCCCGACCGGCACGGATCAACCACCACACTGGATCTCGACTTCGCTCACGTCCCCGCAAACGCGCGCGTTACTATCCTGCGAGTCGAATCCGATCATGGCAATGTGCTGAAGGAATATGCAGCGATGGGCTCGCCGCTCGACCCAATTCCCGCGCAGGTGGACGAACTCAATCGCGAGACGGCGCTCCGCGCCGCCTCAAACCAATCCCGCAACCTCACCTCGCCCGCTCTCCAGGCCCTTGTGCCTCACCGCCGAAACCTCGAAATCAGATAAGCCAGGACCGTCAAAACCACGCTGATCAAAATGCAGGTGCCCAGAGGGAAAAAGAAGGTCACCCTCTTGCCGCGAAACGCAAAATCGCCGGGCAGGCGCCCCAGCGGCAGACCCGTCCGGCCTGCAATCAGCAGCACTGCCCCGGCAAGAGCAATCAGCACTCCCACGGCCAGCAGCATCTTGCCCAGCTCGCTCATGCCAACTCCAACTCCATTTTTCCTCGCGCCCACGCGCGGCTCGCTTCGCTCATTTCGATCCAATCAGCCGGATGCGTGCCGTAAACGCGCGCCCCTGCGGCTCAGCGAACGTCCCGTAGAGAGAAGAGTCCACGTCGTTGTACACCACCGCGGGATTGGCGCTGTCGGTCGCGTTTTCCAGCACGCCCCGCAGCCCATAATAGGCGCCGCGGAAATGAAACTTCCATTCGAGCCCCGGGCTGAAATTCGCGAAGTCGGGAAATCGATTCGATCCCACGGCGCCCACCACCTGCTGCGCCGGGTCGATTGAGGTATACGGGAAACCCGTCCTGCGATCGAAAGTGTAGACAAAATCCCAGCGCCTCCGCAGCTTCGCCCACGGCACAGGCAGCCATCCCCACGAGAGCACGCGGTTGGGCGAGTCCCAGGGCAGCGGCCCGCTCTGTTGCGGGCCCAGAGGCGAAGGCGTGGGCAGATAATCGAGTGCGGCATTCGTGCGCGCGGACGAGTGCGTGAAGGCGAGAAACACCGTATAGCCATTCGCAAATTCACGCCGCCCCTCCACCTCAATGGAATGGTAGCGGTCCTGGCGCGTGTTGGTCAGGGCGTAATCGCCCGCCGGCGCATCCGGTCCGCTTTGATTCACGAACGTAAAAGCGTTATCCGTCCGCTTCTCCATGAAATTCGCTGAAGCCAACACCGCGCCCGGCAGCTTCCGTTCCACACTCACGCTCCAATTCAAAGCCCGCGGCTCGCGCAGCGAACCATCGTCTACTGTGAATTCGGTTTCCTGCGCGGGACCCAACGGCGTCACGCCGTCTGCCTCAAAGTATGTGTCGGCTCGATTCCCGGCAAATGTCTGCGCCAGGTAATCGAGCTGCGTATGCTCGTAATAGAGTCCTACGCCTGCCGAGATTTTGGTCGCTTCGCCCCAGCCCGCCGGCGCATACACCCCCGCGATGCGCGGCGAAACCAGAGGCCTGCGGACAACCGCATCCCAGTCGAAGCGCAGCCCCGGCTCTATGAGCAAGGGCCTCCGCAACTGCCAGCGGTCTTCCACATAGGCGCCCAACTCGTCGTTATGCATCGTAAACGGCGCTGCCGGCGCAAACACGCTCTGCCGGTCGAGCGTTCCATTTTCGCCCATAGAGCCTTCGCGCAAATAATTCACCGGCGCGCGCGTCTGGTCCTGGTTGTAGCCAACATGGTCCAGGTCGAGCCCCGCCTGCACATTGTGCGCGCCCAGCCACTGGCGCGCGGGCACATAGAGCGTCGCCGTCCCCTCCACGCGCTGCGAGCGCCCTGTGAGATTTTCGAAATAGCTGCCCTGCGCAAGCTCCGGCGTAATCGTGTAGGCAGCGTCGCCGTGAGGCTCGAAGCCGTCGCGAATGCGCATCACCGCCGCTCCCAAGTCCAGCAACGCGCCTCCGCGCAATGTCAACTGATTACGTAGGTAAGGGAGCCACGCCAGAATGTTGCGGTTGGTCGTGCTCTGCTGCGGCGTCAGCGCGGAGATGCCGTCGTAAGGCGAGTGATAATCGTTGAAAAGCAGCCCGGCGGTCAAAATATCCTTCGCACTCAAGTTGGCCTGCGCCCTCGCCAGGTTGCTGCCGCGCACCAGCGAATCGGTGTCGGCATTCGCGGGCAACTCCGATATATAAATGTTGTCGTACTCCGTCTCCACCCCATCCAAAAACCACGCCCGGCTCCGCTTGATCGGACCGGAAAACGTGAACCGCGGTACGAATTGATCGAAGCGGATTCCGTTCTGATCGCGCCACGAGGGGATAAAATTCGTCGCGTTGAAGCGGAATTGGTTGTCGCCCATGCCGGTATAAAACGCAACCACGCCTCCGGTCGACCGGCCGTAGTCCACCGGGTACCGCGTCGTCTCCGTGTCGATCGAGCGCACCGCATCCGTGCTCACCCGCATGTCCAGCGTGCCCTCTTCCGGCGAGCGGATGTCAAACCCATCCAGCGTGTCCAGCGTCTCCCACGTCTCCGATCCGGCCACATGAATCTGCTCCGTCGTGTCTTGCACCACGCCGGGCGTGAACGGCAGCAGATAGCGGATATCGCGTGAGGTCGGATAAGGAATATTCACGATCTCCGGCGTTTGCATCGCCATCTGGTCTGAGGTCTGCTCCGTGTCGATGCCCGCCGACGATGCAGTGACGTTGACTTCCTCGCGCACAATCTGCTCGTGGTTGAGCACCACCCGCAGGCTTGTCTGCTTCGGGTCAATCCCGCTTGATTCCGCGCGATAGAATCCGGCCTTCTCTACGCGAATCGCATAAGGGGCGCGGAGCGCAAGCGTAAACGTGCAGCGGCCGGCGTAATCGGTACTCAGATAGAGCGCCGCGAGTCCCGTCTCGAGAATCGTGACCTGCGCTCCGGAGACCGCCACTCCCGTTTCATCCACGGCCGTCAGCATCACCGGCGTGTGGGAGGGTGGCGGCTGTCCGGCCGCCATTGCGGCACAGAGGATTAAGGCCGGGCCGGCGGTTCGCATTGCGCACCGAGGAGGCAGCATGAAAACCAGCGGAACGCGCAACCGTACGGCATCTTTCTCCGAATGCTCCGGCGTTCCGTCTCGGCGCCAGTATACCGCCTGGCGATCTCACCAGAAGAGCTGAACAGCGCTCCCCCCAACCACCTCGGTTGAATGAGCGCTCCTTTGCCCCGCGCTCTGGCCGCGGCGAATCAATCGCGCGGATGAACGGGTTGTGGCATATGCGCGCACGCGGCCGCCAGCCAGCTACAGAATGAAGTAACGGCCGTGCACGATCCCCATCTGAATGGCCTCCCCAACCGGTCCAAATGGAGCCTTCCAGTAGAGGAACAACGCGATGAAGCTAGCTACAACACTGAGAATCATCGCCGCTTCCATCCACGCCCTGCGTTGGGCGAACCTCGCCTGCAGGGTTGCGTCGGTGAATATCGCGTACAACCCCAGGAACGCCAGAAAGTCGAGCTCGGGATAGAACTCCATGCGATAGCGGTAAGTCATATAACTGTATGCCAGCATGAGAATCGGGGGGACAGCCAAGCCTATGGCAATGGCGGCCCACTCGCGGATGAAAAAAGGCTTGGCGAGGCGGCGCCGGAAAAGCGCGATCAGAAAGAACGCAATGAGACAGATGGGCAGTAAATCGGTGAGGAAAAAAGTGCTCGGCGGCAACTCCACGTCGTCAAACAATCGGATCTGCGTGGGCTCGAACAGGAGATGGCCGCTGCCCGTTTGAACGGCCCAGATCGGAAGAAAGTAATAAATCAGACCGAACGGAATGCGCTTCAGGTTGAACATACCGTACATGCTCTCGCGCAGCACTCGGTCCGGATACTTGATTTTGATGATGTAGAGCTTGAGATCGGCAAATGTGAGCGGGCTCCCCCACCGGAAGTAGTTGACTGCGCCGGTTGCCACGATGCAGAGAGCGAGGATGCCGATGGGAAGAAGAAACCGGCGTTGGAAAAGCGAACGCGCGGCTTGCTTGACGAAGAACCATCCTCTCTCTGCGGCAGTCGAACCGGATTCCGCTGCCAGCACCAGCACCAATAATCCGAATGCCAGAATCAAACCGGATGCCGTAGAGACGCGCGTCAGCAGGGCCAGGCCTGCACAAATTGCCATCCAGCCCAGCGTAGACGAATCGAAACGGCGGCTGATCAGACCCTTGACGGCGAAATAGACAAAAACCGCAGCGAAGGCATATGCCCACGACACCACTTCCTGAAACACTGAAACCTTCAGGAAGCCGATATCGCTCGCGCCCAGCACAATGAAGCCCAGCACAAGATCGCGCGCCTTCTTCGCCGCCGGGCCGGGCGCGCCGTGCTGCCACAGAAGGATCACGGTGCGAACCTTCGCCATGGCTGCCAGGCAAGCCGCCGCAAGAATGGACCAAATCGTCATGTCCGTCTTCATCCGGCCCAGGAGCCAGAGCGGAAACCGCAGCAGCGCGCACCAGATGCCCCAGTAGGCGTACACACGCCCGCCGCGCAGAAATCCTTCCACTCCCACAATCTGCGGGTCCACGTCGAACTGTCCGTGCAAAAGGTGATCCAGCATGCTGTTGAAAGTCAGGTCCATCTTCTGCCCCGGCGGCGGCGGCGAAAGCCTGAGAAGGCAGGCATACCAGAGCAACAGGAAGGCCAACAGCGCAAATTGCAGCCGGAGATCGCGACGAGACCCTCCGCCCCCCGTGGATGCCGCAGAGCTTTCGCTCGGTGCGGTGCCGCTCAAACCGGCCTCGTTCGCCATCTTCACCTTCCGCCTCTCCTCGGTCCGTTCCCTTGTAGAGCCTCACGAAATCCATTTCAGCAGCCGGATCACTCCCATCGAGGCCGGCTTTCGGTGGGCAGACACGTTGCTTCTGCCCATGATCTCTCTCCGGTTTTGCTGGTAATACTTGTAGGCGCGCACAAGCATTTCGTCATTCGTCAGCGTCGGGCTCCAACCGAGTTGTTTTTTGGCCTTTTCCGTGTCGAATAGGAAATTTTCGGCGATCATCTTGTAGTGGTACGGGCCCAGCGGAGAGATGCGCAGTCTGTGCGCCAGCATCATGGCGGCAAGCACCGGCGCCTTCGGCAGGTTCTTCACCTTGCTCTTGCTGCCGGAGGCGCGTATGACCGCCTCATACACAGAGCGCAGGCTGGTCACGCCGTCGGAGCCGATGTTGAATACGCCGCTGCGGCCGTATCTCGACCCGAGAATGCAGGCGCTGGCGAGATCGTCGGCGTATATGAATTGATAGCGGTTCGATCCGTCTCCGACCACCCACACGGTCTTTGCGTCGTCGATGAATTCGAAGAGAATCGCCAGCAATCCGAGACGCCCCTCTTCGATAATCGTCGGGCAGCGGAGGATGACCACATCCAGGCTGTCCTCGAAACTGTGCAGCAGATTTTCCGCGGCCAGCTTGCTCCGGCCGTAAATCTCCACCGGCGCAGGCAGATCGCCCTCTTCGCGGATCGCATGGCCCGGATCGCTGGCCCACAGGCAGTTTGTGGAGACAAAGATGAAGGGGCGGATGGAATGCTTCCGCGCCAATTCGCCCAGCAGTTTGGTCGCATCCACGTTCGAGGTCCAGAGCAGCTGCTTGTCGATCTTCAGCCCGTGGGCCAGTTGTGCGGCAACGTGATAGACGGCATCGAATTTGCTTTCTGAAAAGATTCGAGACATCGATGCTTGGTCCCGGAGATCGCCCTGAATCGACTGGAGATGGGGGTGGCGATCTTCATCGGCCTGGAGGTCGACGCTGACCACCGTGTGGCCTTCCTTGAGGAGCCGGCGCTTGAGGATGCCGCCGAAGAAGCCCGCCCCTCCGGTAACTAGGCAATGGGACATGTTGGCACCCAATCGCTTTCTCCGAACACTGCCCGCGTCACCGGACCGGCTCTCCGGCAGGCTGTCTGCTCGACCTCTCCGCCTTTTCCTCGTGGTATTCCATCTCCGTATTGATCTCCCAGATGTTGTCCTTGGCTACAATGCCGTCGAGGAGATTGTCGACCGCGGTCATGGCGGTCAGCATCGAATGATCCTGGTTGTTGTACTTATGCATCCCGTTGCGGCCGATAAGAAACAGGTTCTCCAAGCGGTCGGTGTATCCGCGAATGACATCGAAGCGGTTATAACTTCCAAAGTAGGCAGGATAGGTCTTCGGGACACGGACCACGTGCGCGTCCTCGACGTCCTCCGGCCTCACAATTCCCATGCGGCCGAGCTCGTCGATCGCCAGTTGCGTCATCTCCTGGTCGGTGCGGTTCCAAAGAGCATCGGACTCGTTGCAGAAATATTCCAGTCCGATCCAGACTTTGTCGGGATTCGCCACCAGCCAGGGGCTCCAGTTGTTGAAGATCTGTAATCGCCCGACGGTGACATCGGATTCCTGAATGTAGATCCAGTTGTCCTTGATCCGCGATCCGTCCGCTTCCGCTACTGCAAGCTTATCCACCAGCATGCCAACGGTGATGAAGTCCCGGTATTGAAGCCCTTCGCTCACCTCCATGACCTCTCGCGGCACATCGCCGATGGCGCGAATCAAATCCCGCACCGGCATGGTTGAAAAGAAATAATCCCCTCGAAACTCGCTGCGATTTCCGGCCTCGTCCACACCTCCTGCCGCAATCACCCGGTTTCCATCCACGTGAACCCGATCGATGGTTATGCCGTGGCGAATCTCGCCTCCGCCGGCCTGAATCAGCTCGGCGACATGCTCCCATAACTGCCCCGGGCCGAACTTGGGGTAGAGGAACTTTTCGATCAACGAAGTTTCGGTCTGCTTTTGCGCGATGTCGTTTGGGTGCTTGCGCGCGAATGTCTTTTTGAAGAAATGAACGGCCACACTCTTGAGCGATAGCCCCTTGATGCGCTGTGCGCCCCATTCGGCGCTGATCTCGTGGCAGGGAACACCCCACACCTTCTCCGTATACGATTTGAAAAACGTCAAATAAAGCTGGCGCCCGAAGCGGTTGATCAGGAAATCCTCGAGAGAGCGCTCCTCCCGCTGCGGCAGCAGAGCGGAGCGGAGGTAACTCATGCCGCACCGCAGCGTCCGGTAGGCTCCGAGTTTGCGCAGGGTGTCGAAAGTGAGTTGGATCGGATATTCAAAAAAGCGGCGGAGAAAATAGATTCGGCTCTTGCGCTGGCGCACCAGCATCACCAGGTCCGCGTCGGGCTGGCCGCACCCGGGGTCTGCGGGCGCGATGGAACTCTCCTTGCCCTGATAGCGCAGCTCGACCGCACCCTCCGCTCCGGCCTCGATGGGCATCAGTTCCAGCCACCATTGCATCACGCGGTCCGATTTCGAAAAGAAGCGGTGTCCGCCAACGTCCATCCGGTTGCCGTTGCAATTCACCGTGCGCGCCAGGCCGCCAACCTGTGAGCCCGCCTCCAGCACAATCGGCTTGATCTCGGTGCGGCGGATCAGTTCGAGAGCCGCCGTCAGTCCCGCAGGCCCCGCCCCGATAATGATCGCCGTGCCTCTCTTCACCTGCATTCTCTCCGGTCTCGATTCGCTCACGGCCAGGCAGTCGCGCGCATCGCGGCGCAAGCATTGCCTCGCCCACTCCTTATCAGCGACAGCGAGCCCGATCGATCACACTTTCATTTGATTTGTCGGCACCCCAACGGATTTCACGGCCACTTAGTCACTTCTGGCTGGCCGGCGGAATCATCCCATTCATCCGCAGGTACTCCACCATCTGGCCGTACTCGTCGTTGCTGTGCACCGCAACATAGGCCGCCATGGTGGCCCGTGTCATAGGCCCGCGCACGCTCTCGAAGGCATTTGCCGTAGTCACTGTGGCGATCGATTTGTGTACGAAATCAAACGAAGACTGCAGCGCTGCCACAATCTGGTCCTTGTCGGTGAGTTTGGTTAACGAAGCAGGATCAACATCCGGCTTTAGTCCGGCAATGCGGCCGCCCAGCCCGTAGTTGGCTTGCGCAACGTGGATGCACAGTCCAGCAAACGTGCGAACGCCGGTGTACTCGGTTTTCTGCGATGGCGTAAAGATCGTCGCGCTCGGCGCGAAAGTGTATTTGTCGGCCGGCATCGCCTTCACCAGGCTCATCATCGCATGTTCGGGACCTTCTAAAAGCGCATTCAACGAGTCCGCGGGCGCCACCTGTGAGCCGGGCGCAATTGCCTGTGCCCCACCTGCCATCTGTGCCCTCGCGCACACTGCAAGACCAGATGCCACAAAAGAAAGTGTCAGAGACAG